>NZ_CAJMZG010000014.1:0-231214 GCF_905220255.1 Paraburkholderia sp. J69-1
TAGATCAGGGGACAATCGATGCCAGATACCTGTCTTTCACCAGCATGCTTCGCCTTTTCAGTTGCGAGCTACTGCGACGTAATGATTCGCGCTACCATCTGCGCCACTATTCGTGTTTGAATCCAGCGGTTCTTCACAGGTAACGCATCGTAATGAGCGGTTGCGACGATCCGGCCGTACCGCAACGTGTCCAAATCGATGATCGACCAATATGCGGTGGGTTCGCCACCACCCGGCGCAATCCTATACTGGACAACGACGTTATAAAGAAGATGAACTTCGCAGATTTCCGGAGCCGCACCTGGACTATAGATATCCGAGATTACACCGCGGTCTTGCAATGCAAGTTGTAAGGTTGACAGGAATCGATCGTCGGCGACCGATGTGTTCAGGTCTATGCATACATGATCGGTCGTCAATCGTGAACCGTTTATATATGCAGCGTCAGTTGGTATGCGCATACATCCAGCCATCACTAGCGTCAAAATAACCGCAGCGATTCTGAAAGAGCATCGTAAACAGATAGCAATGCAGCCTTCCAAACGTGCTGATTGATTTGCACTACTGATATTCAAAGAGTGGATTGGAATCTTTGAGACGGACAACGTATGGGTGACCACATAATTCCTTTTTCGTCGGAATTCGCATGCCTGTTGCAGGACAGTGCAAATCGGCGCGCATTGTAGCGATCCACCGCTTAGATATTGCTTAGGTTTTTCTTTCGCTTCGCCAACGAAACTTTTTAAAACTTTCCCGGACTGGCCACGGCGGCGAGTCGTCATCTGCCCATCCTCTGCAGCGCGTCCGCAGCAACGCATAGAGGTCAGATATCGGTCTGATTCATGCGCCTCGTCAATTCTTCGGCGCTCTCCTTCCGTTCACTGTAACGATCGACCAGATAGGGACCAATATCGCGCGTCAGCAAGGTGAACTTCACCAGCTCTTCCATCACATCCACGACGCGATCGAAATACGCCGAGGGTTTCATTCGGCCGGCTTCATCGAACTCCATGAATGCCTTGGCCACCGACGACTGGTTCGGGATGGTCAGCATTCGCATCCAGCGCCCGAGCACGCGCATCTGGTTGACCGCGTTGAACGACTGGGATCCGCCACTGACCTGCATCGCCGCGAGCGTCTTACCCTGCGTCGGGCGCAACGCGCCCACCGATAGCGGAATCCAGTCGATCTGCGATTTCATGATGCCGGTCATCGCGCCGTGGCGCTCGGGCGAGCACCAGACCATGCCTTCGGACCACAGCACCAGTTCTCGCAGCTCAGCCACCTTCGGATGCGTGTCGGGCGCGTCGTCTGGCAACGGCAAACCGCTCGGATTGAAGGTACGGACTTCGGCCCCCATCACCGTGAGCAGGCGCGCTGCCTCTTCGCTCAGCAGGCGGCTGAACGATCGCTCGCGCAGCGAACCGTACAGCAGGAGGATTCGAGGTGCATGCGCCGATGCTTTCGCCGCCTGAAGGCGCAGGATGTCGGGTACTTGAAACAGCGCCGCATCGACCTGTGGAAGGTCCTTCATGAGATCAGTTACCGGAGCGGACATGCTTGCCCTCCGTATCGATAACGACTTCACCGTCCTCTTTCGTGAACGCGCCGCGTTGAGATTCCGGCAGGATATCCAGCACGACTTCGGATGGACGGCACAGGCGTGCGCCCATCGACGTCACCACAAAGGGACGGTTGATAAGAATGGGGTGCGCCATCATCGCGTCGAGCAACTGGTCGTCGGTCAACGCCGGGTTGTCCAGATGCAGTTCGGCATAGGGCGTGCCTTTCTGGCGCAGCACATCGTGCACGCTCATGCCCGATTGCGCGATCAGCTCCACGAGCTTCTCGCGCGACGGCGGGTGCTTGAGGTATTCGATGACGACGGGTTCAATACCCGCGTTGCGGATCATCGCGAGGGTGTTGCGCGAGGTGCCAGTTAGGGTTGTGATAGATGGTGACTTCGTTCATTGCATTGTTTCCGTTACGTTCAGGCGCACTCGTACCAGTTCCTAGACCGGTTGACGATGCGCACCACGAGCAGCATGACCGGGACTTCGATCAGCACGCCGACGACCGTGGCGAGCGCTGCACCCGAGTTGAAGCCGAACAGGCCGATTGCCGTAGCGACGGCCAGCTCGAAGAAGTTCGACGCGCCGATCAGCGCGGACGGACAGGCGATGTTGTGCTTCTCTCCGACCGCGCGATTGAGCCAGTACGCAAGGGCCGAATTGAAAAACACCTGAATCAGGATCGGCACCGCAAGCAGCACAATCACGAGCGGCTGCTTCAGGATGGCCTCGCCCTGGAAAGCGAACAGGAGCACCAGCGTGGCGAGCAGCGCCGTGATCGACCACGGGCCGATCTTTGCCATTGCCGCTTCGAACGCGGCCTCGCCACGTGACAGCAGCACCTTGCGCAGGATCTGCGCGAGGATTACGGGGATGATGATGTAGAGCGCGACCGAAGTGAGCAGCGTCGCCCAAGGCACCGTAATCGCCGAGATGCCGAGCAGCAGTCCGACGAGCGGCGCGAACGCGACCACCATGATGCTGTCATTGAGCGCGACCTGCGAGAGCGTGAAGAGCGGGTCTCCGCCCGTCAAGCGGCTCCAGACGAACACCATCGCCGTGCACGGCGCGGCAGCCAGCAGGATCAGTCCGGCCACATAGCTGTCGAGTTGCGCGGCGGGCAGCATCGGTGCGAACAGGTGCTTGATGAAGAGCCACGCGAGAAACGCCATCGTGAACGGCTTGACGAGCCAGTTGACCACGAGCGTGACGCCAATGCCCTTGATGTGCTGGCGTACCTCGTGCAACGAGCCGAAATCGACCTTTACCAGCATCGGAATGATCATCACCCAGATAAGCAGCCCAACGGGCAGATTGACCTGGGCGTACTCCATGCGGCCGATCGCCTGAAAGACGCCAGGCAGCACCTGGCCAAGCAGAATCCCTGCGACGATGCAGAGTGCAACCCAGACGGTCAGGTAGCGCTCGAAGAAACTGATGGCCGGCTTAGACGCACTTTTGTTGGCAGCGGCGATGTTGGGGATGTTCATGAAGAACTCTATGAAGAGGGTTCAGCTTTTCAGGATGCCGTCGAGGGCATGCTGAAGCTCGGCATTGTCGAGACTGTCCAAAGGCAGCAAAAGCAGTTGCAGCATCCGGTAGCCGATGGCCTGCCGGGTCAGCTCGAAGGCCTGACGCTTGCCTTCATCGCCACCGGACGCGTTAGACGGATCGGCGTAGCCCCAGTGAACCTTGACGGGGCTCCCTGGCCAGAACGGGCATTGTTCGGCGGCCGCGCTGTCGCAGACCGTAACGACGATCCGCATTTGCGGCGCGCCGTCCTGCGAAAACTCATCCCAGCTTTTGCTGCGATAGCCCTCCGTCTCGACGCCTGCGTTCGTCAACGCTTCGAGCGCGAACGGATTGATGCGGCCGCTCGGTGCGCTGCCGGCACTGTATGCGCGTACGTCCTTGCCAAGCCTCTTTGCCCAGTGGTTCAGCATGCCTTCGGAGAGCACGCTACGCGCGGAGTTGTGCGTGCAAAGGATGAGTACGTTCGTGGTCATGGTGGCGGCCTTATTGCTTGCCGATGTCGCTGACAGCCTTTTTCAGGGCCACGGCATCGAGTTTGGCGAGCGGCAGTGAGAGAAACAATTCGATGCGGCGTTTGAGCGTGACGGCGGCATCGCGGATCGCCGGCTGCTTTTGCTCATCGGGGCCCTCGACCGCAGCTGGATCGGCGACACCCCAATGTGCCGTGACCGGCTGGCCGGGCCAGACCGGGCAAACTTCGCCTGCCGCCTTGTCGCAGACGGTGAACACGAAATCCAGATCGGGAGCGCCATCCGCAGAAAACTCATCCCAGTTCTTGCTGCGGGATTCATCTGCTTCGATGCCGATCTTCTGGAGCGCCTGCAGTGCAAACGGATTGACTTCGCCCGTTGGATGACTACCCGCGGAATAGCCCTTGAAGCGGCCAGCCCCGTAGTGGTTCATCAGGCCTTCGGCCAGGATAGAGCGAGCGGAGTTGCCCGTGCAGATGAACAGGACGCTATAGATCTTGTCGGTCATGAAGGTCTCTCAGCAACAGGCTGAACCGGTCGCTTTGACAGGGATGGCCACAGGCTTGCCACGGGGCGCACAGCAGGTAGACGATTTGGACTACGAAGCGCTTGACTCACGATTTCGCCATATACCGATGCACGATCGAGTGTGTGAAAGTGCTCCGATGCGACTCCCTGCGGATCAACGATCCAGTGCTTGTCGCTACGCGCGTAACAGCAGGTCGTTTCGCCCTGGTCGAGCAGCGTCATGTCCGCTTCCTGTGCACGCTGCGCGAGTTCGGCCAGCTCGCTTGCGTCATCCACCTGAAAGCCCAGATGATCGACACCAGGCTGCGAGCCACGCGTCGAAATCGCAAAGTTCACGCGCGGATCTTCCAGCATCCATTTCGCGTAATCCTTCTCAATGCGCGCTGGCTCTGTGCAAAACAGCTTCGCATAGAAAGCGACACTAGCCGCGACGTCGTCAACGTGGACATGGACGTGAAACCGCTGCATGGATCTTCTCCGTCAGCATTGGCACGAATCGGTGCCGGGTGGGAAGCAGGCCTGCCCCTGGCAGCAGTTTTCGGTCAGAAATCCGAGGACTGCATTCATCTGTTCGTACGCCGCCCGATAGATTAGGCTTCGTCCATCGCGCTCCTGCGAGACCAGCCCAGCGTGCATCAGCTCCTTCAGGTGAAAGGAGAGCGTCGCGTTGGGCACGTCGAGCTGAGCCGCGATAGTGCCGGGGGTCAGGCCGTCCGGGCCGGCCACGACAAGCATGCGGAACACACGCAGGCGCAGATCGTGGGCGAGCGCCGCAAGGGCGCGGATGATGTCTTTCTCTTCCATATTTCCAATATATTAGAAATATAAAGTTAAGGCAAGGAGAACGGGGTTGACTCGACAGGGTCTGGATCTGTGCTGTTCCTTGAACGACCGATTCTCGTTAGATAGCGAACGCTCGACGGTCGTCGCGCGATTGTCCCTCTTGGGTCGCACCCAGCCAATCGCGCCCACCCAATACCACAACTTCGGCACGCAAGCAGACCAGTCGCATGAACTGTGACTGCCTGCGCGACAACCTATGGCGCCATCGCACGCAAATCAATAATTTTGAATACACCGTTGCACTTACTCTGGCGCCCTACAGCTTCTCTCACACCCTACGCCGGCTGCTTCACTTCGGAATCAAACGTCCCAACGGCGCCAGCGGCCCCACCGGCGTCATCTCGAACGTCATGAAACCGCCCGCCGCCAGCGGCAATTGCTGAACGGCCTCGCGCGCTTCCTCGACGCTTTGCGCGTTCATCAGGAAGAACACGCCCGGCCGATCCTGGCGAAACCAGAACTGCTCGATCTTGCCGTCCAGATACAGCTGCAACGTAGCCGGTACTTCCTTCGCCATGACTTCCGGCTGCTGTTCCGGCGAGGGCGGGTTGGTGATCGAGCCAATCGCAAAGACTTTCATGAGTTTTCTCCGTCATTGATGGGTGTTGCGGCATGCAACGGGAAGAAATGTAGCGTTCGGGCCGACAAAGAGGTATCGTCGTAAATGACAACTTTGCGGTCATTTACGCCATGAGAATCTGTGTACTCGCGCTGGAAGGATTGTTCGATACGGGCCTTGCCGTCACGCTCGATGCGCTGCGCGCAGCCAATGGGCTTTCGGCGCGCGCGTTTGGCGGCACGCCGCGCTTCGATGTCACCGTGGTCGGCGTGCGCAGAAGGGTGCGTTCGGGCCA
The DNA here is from genome assembly GCF_905220255.1 of Paraburkholderia sp. J69-1. Classification (NCBI taxonomy): domain Bacteria; kingdom Pseudomonadati; phylum Pseudomonadota; class Betaproteobacteria; order Burkholderiales; family Burkholderiaceae; genus Paraburkholderia; species Paraburkholderia sp. J69-1. The sequence continues at coordinate 5,800 of NZ_CAJMZG010000014.1, forward strand.
CGGCTTGACGATTCCCGTGCAGCCCATCACGCCCGCGCTCAAGCCCGACTGGGTCGTCGTGCCGGCGCTCAACGCCACCACGGCGGAGTTGCTGATTCCGGCCCTCGCCCGCGCCGATGTCGCCGACGCCAAGGCGCAGTTGCTGGCCTGGCGCGCCCAGGGCGCACGCATCGCCGCTTCGTGTATCGGCACGTTTTTGCTGGCCGAAGCCGGTCTGCTCGACGGTCGCGAAGCCACCAGCACCTGGTCGCTCGCGCCGCTGTTCCGGCAGCGCTATCCGCAGGTAAAACTCGACGAAACGCGCATGCTGATCGCCACCGATATCGGCGTGACGGCGGGCGCCGCCATGGGTCATCTCGATCTTGCGCTCTGGCTGATCCGCCAGGCGAGCCCCGAACTCGCGACGCTCGTTTCGCGTTATCTGCTCGCGGATATTCGCAGTTCGCAGGCGGCGTACATCATCCCGAATCATCTGGCGCAGGCCGACCCGCTGATCCAGCGTTTCGAGCAATGGTCGCGCAAGCAGTTGCGCAATGGCTTCTCGCTGCAGGATGCGGCGGATGCGCTCGCAACCAGCCCGCGTTCGTTACAGCGCCGCTGCCAAGAAGTGCTCGGTAAATCGCCGCTCGCGTACTTTCAGGATCTGCGCGTGGAGCACGCGCAGACGCTGCTGCACGGCAGCGGTCTGGATATCGAAGCGATAGCGGCCGAAGTCGGCTATGCCGATGGCGCGACGCTGCGCACGCTGCTACGCCAGCGTCTGGGGCGCGGCGTGCGCGAATTGCGGGCCGATCTTTTGTGACGCTGCCGTGCCGTCGCGGCCTAGCGTAAAGTGCGCGGCCGCAGATTCTCCACACCCAGCGCATCGAGCCGCGTCGCGCCCAGCAAGGCCATATTCCGGCGCATTTCCGCCGCGACGATCGCCAACGCATGCAGCACGCCCGCCTGCCCCGCCACCGCGCCCGCGTAGTTGAACGGCCTGCCGATAAACACGGCGCGCGCCCCCAGCGCGATCGCCATCAGCACATCGCCGCCGCGGCGAAAGCCACTGTCGATCATCACCGTGCACGCGGCGTCGACGGCATTCACCACCGCAGGCAAGGCACGCAACGGCGCAATCGAGCCGTCGAGTTGCCGCCCGCCATGATTCGAGACGATCAGGCCATCCGCGCCCAGTTCGCGTGCGCGCCGCGCATCGTCGGGATCGAGAATGCCCTTCACGACGAGATTGCCGCGCCAGCGCCGCCGGATCAGCCGCAGATGTTCCCAGCTCAGATGATCGCGCGCACCGAAGTCGCGCAGCACGCTCGACGAAAGGATCGGCGCGCCGCGCGTAGTGCGCGAATTTTCGAAATGCGGCATGCCGTGGCGCCAGAGCGTGCGCAGCGCGGTGCCGAACAACCAGCGCGGATGCGTCAGCCCATCCCACGCCAGGCGCGGGCCAGGGCGCAGCGGCGTCGAAAATCCCGCGCGCAGATTGTTCTCGCGATTGCCGGAAACCGGCACGTCGGCGGTCAACACGAGCGTGCCGAAGCCCGCCTGCGCCACGCGATCCAACAGCGCTTCAATCGTGTCGGCTTCGCCCGGCACGTACATCTGGAACCACGCCTGCGGATTGGCGGCCGCAATCTCCTCCATGCGGATCAGCGAAGAACCGCTCATGATCATCGGCACATTGGCGAGCGCGCTAGCCTGCGCCTGAATCAGATCGCCGCGATACGCCGAGAGCGCGCTGATACCCATCGGCGCGATGCCGAACGGCGCGGCGTAGAGATGGCCGAATAAGGTCGTATCGAGCGTGCGCCGCGAGGTATCGACCAGCACGCGCGGCACCCAGGCGTAGTCCTCGAAAGCGGCGCGATTGTCGCGCAGCGAGCGATCGGTTTCGCAACCGCCACTCACGTAAGCGAAGATCGGGCGCGGCAGGTGGCGGCGCGCCGCCGCTTCGAAATCGGCGAGCGACAGCACGCGCGCAAGACGCCGCGGAATGGACGGCGACGTGCCCGTGCGCGGCGCGGAATGATTCGCGAGCGGATAGTCGCTCAGGCTAAAGGCTGCCGTCATGGCGCGCTCGCTTTAAAGCAGACGAGGCAAGGCGATGCCGGGCTGCCCGACATCGGCGACCAGCACCTTGCCGCTGTTCGATTCGGTGATGAAGATCTGGCGGCGTTGCGGCCCGCCAAAGGCAAGATTCGTCACCGTCTCGCCCGCGCACGATTTCACGCGCGCAATGCACGCGCCGTTGGGCGCGAAGACGAACACATGGCCCAGCGAAGCATGCGCGACATAGAGATTGCCGGCTTCGTCCATCGCGAGGCCGTCGGGGCCGCTGGTGCCGAATAGCGTGCAGAAACGCCCTACTTTTGCGGTGCCGCCGCTATCGAGCAAGGGCACGCGCCAGACTGCGTTATCGCGTGTCATCGCCACGAACAGCACGCGGCCGGACGGATCGAGCACGAGACCGTTCGGGCTCACGCCATTCGAAATCAGACAGTCGAGGCGGCCGTCGGGACGCAGACGATAAACGCGGCCCGATGGGTCCTGCAAACCGGTTTGGCCCTGATCGGTGAAATAGATATCGCCGTTTGCCGCAATCGCCAGGTCGTTGCAGCCCTTGAACGATTCGCCGTTGCGCGAGGTTAGCAGGGGTTCTACGCGGCCGCTTTGCGCATCGAGCTGCAGGATGCCGTTGCGATAATCCGCGATCAGAATGCGGCCGTCCGGGTGAAACTTCAGGCCATTGGGCTCGCCGTCGTATTGCGCAACGAGCGTCCATTCGCCTTCGCGGTCGATGCGAAAAATGCGCCCGAAGGGAATATCGACGACATACAAACGGCCTTGCGCATCGAACGCCGGGCCTTCGAGAAAGCTGTCGACGCTCTGGCCTGACTTGTTGGCATTGGCCCAGGCGGAGCCGACGCCGGTCTGACGAAAGCGCTCCGGCATCGAGGAGAAAACCCGCGTTTCAATCACGCGCGGCGGTTGATCGAGATAGAACATGTAGTGCCCTCAAGCGAGGCGAAGCGAACCTGAATTCGAGGCCTGAAAACAAGGCCTGAATTCAGGCCGCTATCAACCCGAAATCTGTTCGAGACTGAGACCCCGTGAACGCGGGCCGAAGAGTCCAATCGTCAGGACTACGACGAACATGGAACCGGCGATCAGCGCGAACACGCCCGGCACGCCCAGATGGCGCAGGAAAAATCCAATCATGAAACCCGAAAGCATCGCGCTGATCCGGCTCGCCGAATACACAAGGCCGATCGCGCGTGCCCGCATGCGGGTCGGAAACAGTTCGGCCTGATACGTGCGGTACGAGAACGTCATGCAGTTGCCCGCCAGCGTCATCAGCAGACCCATGGCGACGAGCAGCATCGGCGCGCGCTGCTGCGCGAAGATCACGCCGAGCACCGCCATCGCCGCCGCGGCGCCGACAATCAGCCATTTACGCTCGACGCGATCGGCGATCAGCATCGAGAGCAAAGGCCCAAGCGGGCTCGCAATTGCGATCAGGAACGAGTACCAGAGGCTGTGCGTGAGCGTGACGCCTTTTTCGGCCAGCAGCGTGGGCACCCAGCTTGCGAACCCGTAATAGCCAATCGACTGGAAGAAGTTGAACACCAGCAGCATGATCGTGCGGCGGCGGTAACGTGCGCTCCAGGGGCTATCGTCGCTGGTGACGGCGGGCGTTGACGATGACGTTGGGGGCGCAACATTCTCGATTTTTGCAGCAGGCAGCGGTTTGCCCGTTGCGCGCTCGATACGACGCTCCAGGCGCGCGACAATCGCCTCGGCTTCCGCGGTGCGGCCGTGCTGGATCAGCCAGCGCGGGCTTTCCGGCAAACCCAGGCGGATCAACCAGACGAACACCGCGCCCGAGCAGCCGATCCACACGACCCAGCGCCAGCCGTCCTGACCGAACGGCGCGATCGGCACGAGTTGCCACGAGAGAAACGCGATGGTCGGAATCGAGGTGTACTGGATCGCCTGCACGAAAGCGAAGGCACGGCCGCGCAGACGCGCGGGCACGAACTCCGAGACGTAGGCGTCGATGGTCACCAGTTCCGCGCCCACGCCAATGCCCGCGACCACGCGCCAGAACACTACCCAGCCCGGCTCGCTTTGCAGCGACATCATCACGGCGGCGAACGTGTAGCACAGCAGCGCGCCGACAAACACGCGCCGGCGGCCCATGCGGTCCGCGATAAACGCCACGCCAATCGTGCCGATAAAAAGCCCGAGAAACAGCGCCGCGACGAACGCCCCCAGACCGCCGAGATCGAATATCGAGGCCGTCGTCTTGCTGAAAATACCGGCCTTGACGAGCCCCGGGCCGATATAGGCCGTGAGGAACATGTCGTAGATCTCGAACCAGCCGCCCAGCGCGAGCGCGCCGATCAAAAGCCACACGGGCGCGCTGGGCGGCAGGCGGTCGAGCCGCGCCGAAATCTGGCGCGCGTGGACCTCGGGCGCCAGTTGAGCCGCCTGCGCGGCGGCGCGGCGAACGTCGCCCGGATCGGACGATGCGCCCGATTCATGCGCGAGCGCGGCTGGGGTGCTCGATTGCATAGCCTTGTCTCCTGTTTTGTTTTTAAGGATGCCTTAACTGCGATCGCGCCTAAACCGGGCAGCCTTTCTTGCGCAGCAGCGCGTTGAAGCGCTCCGGGTCGGCCGTCCCCGATGCATTGGTCGCGCGGATCGTGTCTTCCTTGTCCGCATGCGCGCGCACCAGCGGCAGCAGCGTATCGAGCCGATCGACTGGCACGGCGATCACGCCATCGGCGTCGCCCAGAATCAGATCGCCGGGATTCACGATCATGCCCGCACAGGCGATCGGCACATTCACTTCGCCGGGGCCTTCCTTGCTCGGGCCGCGAAACGTATGGCCGCGCGCGTAGACGGGAATGCCGCCTTCGGCCCACTCGGCCAGATCGCGGATCGCGCCGTCGATCACAAAGCCGCCAATCTTTTTCGTGAGCGCCGAGGTGCGCATCAGCCCGCCAATCAGCGCCTGGGTCAGGTCGCCGCCGCCATCGACGACGATCACATCGCCGGGCTGCGCCAGTTCGATCGCCTTGTGAATCATCATGTTGTCGCCGGGACGCACACGCACCGTGATGGCCGGGCCGCACATCGTCAGCGAGATCGAGTGGTGATAGGCGTTGAGCCCGTAGGCGCCGGTGCTGCGGCCCATGCAATCGCCCGCGTGCGCGACCGGCACGCTGCGGAACGCCTCGATCTGCGCCGCGCTCGGCAGTTGCGTGCGTTGGCCGACGAAGAAACCTGCGGGCCAGCCGGCCCGATCCTGAAGTGCGTTCATGCGATGACCTTTGAATCAGCGTGAGAAAGAGTGAGGGCGGCGGGGTTCACGCAGGCGGCGGCGTCGAGCGGCTCGCCGCGTAGGTAGCGCAGACAGGTTTCGGCTGCCGACACCGCTACGGCGTCGAGCGCATCCGGCGTCGAGCCGCCCACGTGCGGCGTGAGCACCACATTGGGCAGCGCGGCGAGTGGATCGCCAGCGGGCAGCGGCTCGTTGCGGAAGGTGTCGAGACCGGCAGCCGCGAGCTTGCCGCTGCGCAGCGCATCCACGAGCGCGCTTTCGTCGATGAGTTCGCCACGCGCCGTGTTGATGACGATCGCGCCATCGGGCAAACGCGCGATGGCCTGCGCATCGAGCAGATTGCGCGTGTGTGTGTTCACGGGGCAATGCAGGCTCAGCACATCGGCATGGGCGAGCAGATCGTTCAGCGAGCGTTCGAGCGTGACGAAGGGCTGCGCATCGGCCGGCTTCGCGACAGGGTCGAACGCGCGCACATTCATGCCGAGCGCGTGCGCAATCGCCGCCACGCGCTTGCCGATCTGCCCATAGCCGACCAGACCGAGCGTGCGGCCATGCAACTGACGGCCATCGCCCGTGCGGGTCCAGCGGCCCGCGCGCAGCTCGCTGTCGTAGAAGTTGAGCTTGCGCGCGGCGGCCAGCATCAAGCCGATCGCCAGTTCGGCGACCGAATGCGTATTGGTGCCGGGCGTCGTGAACACGGGAATGCCGCGCTGCGTGGCGGCATCGACATCGATATTGGTCACGCCTACGCCGTGTTTGCAGATCACACGCAGCGTTGGGCAGGCCGCGATGGCCGCGCCGGACAGATCGACGGTGCGCGAAATGACCGCGTCGATCGGCTGCGTCGCGAGAATGTGCGCGACCTGTGCGGCGTTCTGGGCGTCGTCGATATAGACGGTCTCGCACTGCGCGGCCGCCAGCACGCGCTGGCCAGCAGGTGCGAGGCGCGGCGCGGTGACGAGGATGCGAAAGGCCATGCTGGGTGTCTCCTTGTTGATCTCGATGGCGTGGTGCTGCCTGTCGTCATTGTTGACACCGCGACTCATAATGTCTATTTTCGTTTTTTCATCTTTCCATTCCTGTTAGCTATGGATTCGACATGGTCATGAACCTGCAGGTGCGCGATTTGATGTATTTCGCGAAGGTCGCGGAGTTGGGGCATCTGGGGCGGGCCGCGGAGGCCTTGCATGTGACGCAGCCGGCTTTGTCGAAATGTATCGACCGGCTTGAGGAGACTTACGGAGCGGCGCTGTTCGAGCGCAGCGGGCGCGGGATTCGTCTGACCGATGCGGGGCGGCTGTTGCAGGAACGCGTGCGGCTGGTCGAACGCACGCTCGATGAAACGCAGCGCGAGATTGCTTCGCTGGGCGCGGGGTTGTCGGGGCTGGTGAAAGTGGGTGCGGCCGCAACGATCGCCGAATTCATCATGCCGACGGCCTGCCGCGTGTTGCACGAGGAGGCGCCGGCTGTTGTGGTGGAGTTGCAGATCGGCATGAACGATGTGCTGCAGGAGGCGTTGCGCAAGCGGCTGCTGGATGTGGTCATTGGGCCGCTTGGGGCGCATGACGAGGCGTTAGTGCAGATTCCAATTCTCGCCGACGACGTGGTGGTGGCGGCGAGTGCTTCGCATCCGCTGGCCGGCAAGAAAGCGTCGCTGGAAGCGATGGCCGCTTGCGGGTGGGTGCTGCCTGCGCAGTCGGTGGCAACCAGGCAGTGGCTCGAGGGCGTGTTTGCGGCTCATGGGCTGCCCGCGCCCAAGGCTGCGGTGATGACCAGTTCGATTGCGGCTGTGCCGAGGTTGATTGCCGAGACTGGGTTGTTGAGCTTTATTTCGCGGCGGAATCTGGAGGCTGGGCGGTTTACGCCTGCTTTGGTGGAACTGCCCAATCCCGCTACGACGATGACGCGGGAATTTGGTGTCGTGCACCGGAATGATGGGTATCTTTCGGCAGCGGCGCAGCGGTTGGTGGAGATTGTGCGCGCACAAAATGCCACGCGTCCCGCTTAAGACGAGACACCGCAACGCCCCGGCTGAAAGAGAAAGAACCAGCGCCCAAAGGCGCCAGTCCCATTTGCACTGCTGTCCTTATGCCGCCGATGTCGCGTCGGCCAGCGAAGCCTGCCCCGTCGTCGCCGGTTGGTTGCTGGCCAGCTGAGCATCCGCCGTTGCGCCCGTTTGCGACGACTTTGCCGGATCGAGCATCGCAGCTTGCGTCGCGGCCTGCTCGGCCTTGTCGCCTGCATAGGTCCAGTACAGAAACTTTTTGTCCCGCTTGCCCATGAAGTAGCGGCGGCTCGTTGTCCAGCGGCTCGCCTCGGCGAAGCTCACGTAGCTGTCCGCCATCTGGTTCTTGAAGCCTGCGATTGAGTCGTGCACGTAGAGGTCGAAGAAGCGGTCGAACTTCTGGCGCAGTGCCGGATCGAGGCCGCCGAGCCAGTTGCCGTTGACACGAGTCGCCGCATCAATCGCTTTCATCTGGTCGGAGATAGTCGACGTCAGGAAACCACCGGCCATGCGACGGATTTGATCCGTGTCATCGTTCCATTCCGCGTCCGTGATCGCCATGTAGTGATCGACGCCGCCGGGCGGCTTCAGACGACCGTCGTGCAAACGCCGGCTGCGGCTTGCACGCCATTGGTAATAGCGGTTCATGTGCCAGATGACGTGCGTTTCCAGGCGGGAACCGCCCGGTGCAGGACCGCTCGCCTGTTCGTTGCCCTGGGCCATATAGACATTCCAGAGGTCTTCCAGCTCGGGAGAAATCGCAAACAACGCGCCGGCTGTCTCCATCACCTGCGCCGGGGGCTTAAGCGGCACACCGGCCTTCCATGCCTCGATATACAGGTTATTCAAGGGCACATTGGCCAGTTCGTTGGTGCGCCCTTCCTGGCTATTGCTCGTGTAGCCACCGCCGACATCGGAGTGCATGCCGGGGTAGTACGTTTCCACACAATTCGACGGGACTGTTTGATCCTCGCGCACCGAATCGCTGGGAAATTTCTCGCGGCACTCGTGCGAAGCAACGAAGTGAACGCACTGACGGACGTAAGCGGGAATGCGCAGGTCGTTGGCCCATGCCGCGTGTCCGCCTTCATCGACGAAGCCATAGAGAGCCCCGCCCAACACCGGCCCAAGGCTCCATTCCAGGTTCGACTCGAGCTTGCTGCCGCCAAACCCGGTCGAAGCAACCGTGTCGAGAATCCCCAAGAAGTAAACCACGACCTCGGGGCGCGTTCCGTTCATGTTCTTCTGTCGCCACCACAGCTTATTTCCTTCTGCTTCGGCCAGATGTTCGGTCAGCATGCGCACGAAGGCCCGCGCTTCGGTTGCGCCGCGCGAGAAGCCGAACACCGAAATATTGATCTGGCTGACAGCCGGCATGTGAGTGCCGACGTGTTTGTTCAGTTCATTGAGCATCCAGCGAAGCCGCAATTCGCCTTTGCGCGCCGAAGCCATCCCGAGCGCCTTGTCCAGGCCGCCGCCCGAATCGCCGACCTTGGCGCACGGCGTGCCAACACCCTCGATATAGCGGCGCACGGTTCGCGGCATGGCCCCGTCTTCGACGTGCGCAAACTGCCAGAGCTTCGCGATATTGCTGTACTGGACCGCGTCGGCCTTCGTCGAGCCGTTGCCGTCAGCCTGGAAGTTATTGCCCGTACCGTCAAAAAATGCCGAGAACCACACCGGCTTGGGGCACACTTTGCAATTGTCTTTGTCCGACGAGTCCAGCGCCTCGCGCTGTTTATTGCGAGTCTGGCTGTCCCTCGGCGTCAGGTCGGTGATGCGTCGGATGATGGGCGCATTGCTCATTGTTTTACTCCGTGCGGATGCCCATTCAGTTCCAGTGAACGGGCTTCTTGCGCCCATAGAGCGGATTGGGTATTTCCTTCAGGCACGCGCGCCCGCTCAGCTTGGGCTGCTCGTTGCGCCGGGCGATATCGACCTTTACCGGCTGACGGTCGATCACGAAATTCATGTCGCCTTCAACACGCCCGTCGGGAAAGAAGTGCAACAGAATGCCGCTGGTCTTATCCTTGAGGGGCGGTTGCGTAATGGTGATCTCCCCCTCGCACCAAGCCGTACCGGGTTCGGATTCCCGTTGGGTGTACGCGTCGTAGTTCTTGCTCGATGCGTACAGCTTCGCATCGACCACGCGCTGCCACCACACCTTCATCTTCAGCGGCGTTTTCCAGCGGAAGTCCCAGGCAAGACTGGGCTGACCGCCTGGCCCGCCTTCCCATTGCGTAAAAGACTGCGGCGTGGCGCTCGCGCCGTTGGCACTCGCCGCATCGTCGAGGCTCTTTGCATTGAGCGGCAGCAGATAGACGCCGTAAATGTCGTAGTCGGTGTAGTTGTACGAACCCGCCGTAATGATGTCGATATTCAGATCGTCCCACTTGCTGTCGGCACTCGTGCCGAAGCTCTTCGGCTCGCCGCTGGTCGAACCGCGACTGCATGCCGAAGCAGCGAGCGCCATGGCCGTCAGTACCGTGAGGCAGGTGTATCGGGTAGTCAGTTTCATGGAATGTCGGCGGCGTCCCGTGGACGCCTGATTCGTTTTAATTTGCTGCTTCGGTCTGAATGCCGGGCTGCGTTTCGGCTTGCATGCGCGCCCATTCGCCGGGCGGCACGAGTGCGAGCGCCTGCGCGAAATCCAGCCCTTCATCGAGCGCGGCGATCATGGGCTGCACGGCAGGAAGTTCGTCGAAACGCGGTCCGTAAGTTAACGCCAGTTCGTACCAGGTGAGCAAAGACGCCAGGCTGTCCTCGCCATGCGCGCGGAACCGATCGAGCTGCTCGCACACGAAGTTGTACTGGTTTGCCAGCGGAACACGTTGCATCAACGAGGCGAACTCGCTACGCAGGCGTTCGAGCAACGTGTACGGATAGCAGGCGGCGAGCAGATCGTCCTCCTGCTGTTGCGACAATTGCAGCGGAAAGCTGGCGGCGGCGGCGAGTTCACCAGGCTTGCACGCCGCCTCGATGCGCGCCACGCTCAGGTTCCGACGCGCGTCACGATAAATCCAGCCGTGCACACCGCGCGTGAGCCACGCAACATGATCCGCTGGCAAGATGTCAAGCCAGAACGGCAACACACGCGGATCGAAGAAACGCATCAGCATCGTGCTGTCCATCTGCTCGAGCTGCACATCAAGCATCGGCGTGAGATGCGCGGCCAGCGCCCCGAGCGTGAGCGGCGAAACGATCACGCTCGAAGCGTCCCAGACGATGCCGCCATCGTCTGCCTCATCCCCCTCTTCCTCCAGCGGCAACTCGAACAGCAACGGCCCAACTGCCTGCGCGTCGAGATCGGCATTCGCCAGCAGTGACAGGGCTGCAAACGTCGGCCAGCGTTCCCGCTGCGCGACGTTCTGCGTTTGCAGCAACGCGCCATCGACGAGTACATAGGCGTGCAAGCCTTCCCCACCCGCGAGGACCGTATCGATGATCCGGCGCGCCGGACCGGTTTGAATCTCGAACGTCATGCGTGAACTCCCCTCAAGCCTTGGCTGCGAAAGGCGACGCCATCGAGGCCGCATTGACCATGCAAGGCGCGCAGGGCGTGCCCGGCAGCGCCTGTGCCGGAACGGGGAGGCTGTCAGGGCCGACGAAGCCGTGCGACGCGGCGTGCGTCGTGAATGCGCCGTTGGTGCCGTGGGTGATGCCGGCGCTATTCCAGCGCGTATAGCTGGTGCCGCCGTTGATCAGGACTTCTTCTTTGGCGGTCAAGGTGATTCGGTTGGCGTCGACCTTCACGTCGAGCTTTGCCAGCACGTTGATGGTGTTCTTGAGCGCCTGAATGTCGATGTCCGCAGCGGCGGCGACCAGCTTGATGCCCTTCTCGAACGCGGCCACGCGCACCGCGTCGTGCGCGCTGACCAGCATGCTCTGGCCGGCTGCGATACTCGTGTGCTCGCCGCTCGTCAGCGCGATATGCCGGTCGCTGGCGAAGTGCGTCGAACCCGAGGTCGTCGTCTCGATACCCGCAGGGCTGGCCAGTGTCAGATGCGGTTGCGCGAACTCGGGAAATTCACCCTGTTGCGGATTGCCGCCGCTGCCGCGCAGCGCTTCGTTCTGCGTCTTCAGGGCATCGCGCACCGCATCCTGATCGCCGCTCTGCTGCGCCTTCACTTCATGTGCCGATCCCGACAAGGTTCCGTGCAGATCCTGCGCCTTCGCCAGGCGCGCGGTCGTCTCGCCCATATCGGTTGCGTGCGCTCGGGCTTCTGGGCGCGCTTCGCTGGTGATCAGCAAACCTTTGGCCGCACGCACGGCGCCGTGCGCATCGGTGCGCAGTTCGAAGCCGCGGGCGCGCTGGTCGGTGCGCCCTTGCGTATCGTCGATGCGCACGTTGTGGCCAAGCGTCAGTTCACTGGCATCGGTGTCGCTGCGCAACTTCAGTTGCAACTGCTGCGCCGTATCGTCGAGCAGGATGTGATTGGAGCGCCCGCCGGCCTGGTTGCCGGCATCGGCGGACAGTTCGCGGCTCCGCAGGCCTGTGAGCACGTGCTGATCCGGCAGCGCCCAAGGCGGCATGCGGTTGCCGTTGTACGTGGTGGCCGTCACGATCGGACGATCGGGATTACCGTCGAGGAACATCAGAACCGCTTCGCTGCCCACGCGAGGATGGGCCACCATGCCCTTCTCGCCGCCCGCCCAGCCGGAAGCCACGCGAATGCGCGCGCTCTGCTGCGTGGCGCGATCCCAATGAAAGATCACACGCACGCGGCCGTATTCGTCGACATCGACGCTGCCTGCGTCGCTGTTACCGGCAATCGTCGCCGTTTGAGGCGCCTGGATGCGCAGCGGCTCGCTGTTCAGGTCGCGTCCTGGACGCCACGGCGTGTCGCGGCGCAGGGCCGTGAAGCGGTTGCGGTACTCAGGTTTGCCCCCATCGGCCTGCAGATAGTTATTCGAAGCTTCGTGATGCGCTTCGAGAATCAGATATTCGTGGTCCTGCGCGCGCGCCAACGCGGCACTGAAATGATCGGCCAGCTCGAACCAGCGCCCCGGCATAATGCCGTGATGGTTGCCGACGGCTTCGAAGCGCTGTGACGCCGCCTCGATCTCTTCCATACGTAGCCGCGTGACGGCGTCGCCCGCCTGGGCTTCCTTGCTGAAGCCGTAATGCCCAACGTACTCGTGATGATCGACCGCAGGCGCCACCCCGGAGGCTTGAAGCGTCGGAAGTTGCGCATGGGCCGCGCGTGGCGATTTGAAATCGAACGCCGTGGCGCTATAGCTACCGGCCGACAAAACCCGCTTGCCCGACCAGCTGGAAATGGCGTCTTCCTCTTGAGGGCCGCCATGCGACTGGAAGCGGATCTGCGCAGACGCGCCATCGACCGGATTGCACTGCACCGTGCTGTCGTCGCCGATGACGAGCCGCATGCCCTGCTCGCCGTGCTCCCACCAATATAGATAGCCTGCAGCTTCGAGATGACGAACGAGGTAATTCCAGTCGCTTTCGCCAAGGCCACCGCCCTGCACGTTCATCGTTCGCGACGGATCGTCGCCGCGCACGCGCCACTCCCACGCGGGAGCGAGAGCCGGATAGTCGGCGAGGATCGTGGCGATCTGCTGCTGCAACGGCTGCGCGAGAAACAGGCGATTGTTGATACGGGTCTTGAGGAATTCGCTCCAGGGACGCAGCACCGCGCGATATTGCGCAATCGAAACGTCACTGCCAACGAGCGCAAATTCAGTGCAATAACCGCTGAAATAGCGCGCACCGCCATCGGGACGCACGAGCGAAACGGCCAGCAACTTGCCGAGCATGTCGTCGAGCATCACGCCGGCTTCGTTGCCGAGCAACGTCAGCTCGAAACGAAAGTCGATACCGAGCCCTTCATGAGCGACGAGCCTCTCGACAACGAACGCGACCGTGCGACGCCGGCCATACGAATCAACGGCTGAAGGGGCGTCGTCGTGTGGAAAGCTCAAGGCGAGCAGGCGCTTGTCCTGCATGAAAAACGCACCGTGCGCAAACGCGGACAGATCATTCATGGTTGCATCAAGAGTGGTCAGGCTATGCCACAGCGAACTGCCAAGGCGCCGTTTATTAATGCGCCGAGAATATCTTACGAATCTGATTACAGCAATGCAGAAAGTCTTTTTAGTGTAAGAATTAAATCAGGCATTGGAAGCACAGACTGGAAACTCTTGATCGGAAAAGTAAATAATGCCGCAATACGGAAAAGAATAAATCCGTCCGGAAACTATGACCGGCGTTCTGATGCACCATGAATTAGCGCTTCAACAATGAAAGCGCATGTTGATCTTCTGGATTGAGTGCGCCTTTTGTTTTGATATGGCAGCTTGCGCCTGGATAAGCACCATTCCGTGTCATCGAGCCGCAGCACCAAAGCGCCAAAAACAAAAAAAGCCCGCTCCGGCATCAAACCGGAGCGGGCTTTTTTAAAACTACGAGACTGCCTTATTCCTTATCGGTCTTCAGCAGGGGCAGCGCCGAATCATCGCCGCCTTTCAGCAGACCAACCTGCGAGTACACGCGCAGCTTGTCGCGCGTGTCGGTGATGTCGAGGTTACGCATCGTCAGCTGGCCGATACGATCGCGCGGCGAGAACGTCGATGCCACCTTCTCCATCGACAGACGTTCCGGCTGGTACGTCAGGTTCGGCGACTTCGTGCTCAGCAGCGAGTAGTCGTTGCCGCGGCGCAGTTCGATCGTCACTTCGCCCGTGATCGCGCGTGCGACCCAGCGTTGCGCCGTTTCGCGCAGCATGATCGCTTGCGGGTCGAACCAGCGGCCCTGGTACAGCAGACGGCCCAGACGGCGGCCGTTTTCGCGGTACTGCTCGATGGTGTCTTCGTTATGGATGCCCGTGACGAGACGCTCGTAAGCGATGTGCAGCAGCGCCAGACCCGGGGCTTCATAGATGCCGCGGCTCTTCGCTTCGATGATGCGGTTTTCGATCTGGTCGCTCATGCCCAGACCATGACGACCGCCAATGCGGTTGGCTTCGAGCAGCAGTTCCACGGCGTTCGGGAAGGTCTGACCGTTCAGCGCGACCGGCTGGCCTTCTTCGAAGCGGATCGTCACTTCTTCGCGGTCGACCTTGACGTCGTCGCGCCAGAACGCCACGCCCATGATCGGGTTGACGATCTTGATGCCCGATTCCAGGCTTTCCAGATCCTTGGCTTCGTGCGTCGCGCCCAGCAGGTTCGAGTCCGTCGAGTAGGCTTTTTCAGCCGACATCTTGTACGCGAAGCCTTGCTGGTTCATGAACTCCGACATTTCGGCACGGCCGCCGAGTTCGTCGATGAAGGTCTGGTCGAGCCACGGCTTGTAGATCTTCAGATCCGGGTTGACGAGCAGACCGTAGCGGTAGAAGCGCTCGATGTCGTTACCCTTGTAGGTCGAACCGTCGCCCCAGATGTTCACGCCGTCGTCCTTCATCGCGGCGACGAGCATCGTGCCGGTCACGGCGCGGCCCAGCGGCGTCGTGTTGAAGTAGGTGACGCCGGCCGTCGAGACGTGGAATGCACCGCTTTGGAGCGCGGCGATACCTTCGGCGACGAGCTGCGCGCGGCAGTCGATCAGACGTGCGCCTTCTGCGCCGTATTCGGTCGCGCGGCGCGGGATCGCGTCGTAATCTTCTTCGTCGGGCTGGCCGAGGTTGGCGGTGTAGGCGTAGGGCACGGCGCCCTTCTTGCGCATCCAGACCAGTGCGGCGCTGGTGTCAAGGCCGCCGGAAAACGCGATGCCGACTTTCTGGCCGGTCGGAAGAGATTCGAGAATCGTGCTCATGGTTGTTCATCCAGTCGATGCATTGACCCGCCGCCACGATACCGCGACGAGTGTGAAAAGTGGTCGAGCCGCGCAGGTCGGACCGCGCAGGTCAAGCCGCGCCGGTGCTGCCTGTGCCGGACATCGCGCAGTGGCTGCGGAAACCGGTCGCGCAAGCCTTCTAGTTTAGCCGATCGCGCCCTGCCCTCCAGCGCCAGGCCCGGCGCCCGGGCGGTCCTGCCGCCGCGTCGATGCGTCCCCATCAGGCCTTCCGCGCCAGCGAAGGCAGCGGAAAAAGGCCGGGATCGGCACGGCGATCCTGCACGGAACGGGAGATTTTAAAGCCTTTCGGGATTTTCCCGAACCATTTCAGCGGATTTCGGGGAAAACAGGCGCTCTGGAGGGTCTTTTCCAGCCCGAAACGGGCCGATTCGAGAAGGGGCGCGATCGCCGCACAATGCAAAACGGCCGACGCTCAAGTGCGTCGGCCGTTCATTTCCCCTGTTTTACCTGCGCAAGCGCGGCTTACTCGGCTTACTCGGCGTACTCGCGCACCCCCTGCACCGAACGCATGCCAGCCGTCTCGTGTTCGTCGCGCTGATGGCCGGTTTTCGTCACGGCTTGCGTCACCACGCGCGCCGTCACCGGCGTCACCTTCGCCGCCGCAGCAGCCTTGCCGCCGCGCACGAAGCGTCGGCCTTGCGGACCGTAGACGCCATCGGGTTCCGGGAACATCCACAACAGCGCCAGATACAGCAGACCGCCCACAACAAACGACACCGGCACACTCAGATCGCAGCCGCCCGCAAGATTGCCCAGCGGCCCGACGAACTGGTCCGGCAGGTTCACGAACGACAGACCCAGGAACGCCGCCGGCAGCCACGCGCCCATCGCGCGCATGTTCCAGCCATGCGTGAACCAGTAATGACCGCCGCGGCCGCCACGATTGAACACCTGCAGATCGTCGCCGAGATAGAAGCCGCGGCGCTGCATATAGCCGATCACCATGATCGCCATCCACGGGCAGCTGAACGTGCAGATCAGCGTCGAGAACGTCGACACGCTTTCCACCAGATTGAACGCGAAGCGGCCGATAAAGATGAACGCAATCGCCAGCGTACCGATCAGCAGCGTGGCGCCGACGCGGTTGAGGTACTTGGGGAACATGCTCGACATATCGAGGCCCGTGCCGTAGAGCGCGGTCGTGCCCGTCGACATCCCGCCGATGATCGCGATCAGGCACATCGGCAGCAGGAACCAGCGCGGCGACACAGCCAGCAAACCGCCCACGTAGTCGTTCGAGGTGATGAAGCTCGGTGCGTGCGTGGCGATGATGGTCGCCGTCGCGAGGCCGAAGAAGAACGGCACGAAGGTGGCGATCTGCGCGGCGTACACGGCGCCCATCACGCGATATCGCGGCGTGGTCTGCGGAATGTAGCGTGCCCAGTCGCCGAGCGTCGAGGCGAACGACACCGGGTTGCTCAACGCCACCAGCACCGCGCCGATAAACGCGGCCCAGAAGCCCGCGCTGCCCTGATGGAGCGTGCCGGCGTAATGCACGTCGAACGTGCCCTTGAACGCAAACGCGCCGACCACGAACATCAGGCTCGCGGCCCACACGGCGATCTTGTTCACCCACAGCATGAAGCGGAAGCCGTAGATGCACACGACCAGCACGAGCACGGCAAACACCATGTAGGCGATGCCGAGCGTCCAGCCGTTCTGCGGCAGGCCCACCATGTTGTGCGCGCCACCCACGAGCGCATCACCCGAACTCCACACGGCGAGCGAGAAGAACGCGACAGACGTAAGAATCGCGAGGAACGAACCGACGATCCGGCCATGAATGCCGAAGTGCGCGCCCGACGAAACCGGGTCGCTGGTCCCGTTGCGCGGGCCGAACGAGCTCATCGGCGCGAGGATAAACGTGCCGGCCAGCACGCCGATCACGATCGACCACAGACTCGCCTTGAACGACAGGCCGACGAGCACCGGGAACGCGCCCAGCACCGAAGTCGAAAAAGTATTGCAGCCGCCGAACAGCAGCCGGAAAAGATCGATAGGTCGTGCATAGCGCGACTTGTCGGGAATACGCTCGAAACCGAAGGTCTCGATCTGCGTGATGCTGGTGTTGTCTGCCATGGTGTCTCACTCCTTGGGGCTTGGCTCTGGCGTTCTGGTGTCTTGCGCCTTGCCGGTATCCCGTCGCGCGGTCAGGGCCGCGCACTGTCCTCATCTCTGGCGGTCACTCTAATTCACTCGAATGCGCGCCATATTGCGTATTTCAAACGTTCACTTCATGCGCGGCCAATGTTTTCCCGCCCGCTTTTTTTATGGTTGCGCGCACATCGATATCGATCAGGCACACGCGCGTTCTTCCTCCACGCTTTGTGCGCCATACACGTTGAGCAGGTCTTCGCAGAAGGCGCGCACGATGGGTTTATCGGCGGCGCCGCGTTTGACGGCCAGATGCAGCGGCACGTCGAAACCGAAAGCCGTGCGCCCCAGCACGCGAATCAATCCGCGTTGTTCGAAGGGTTGCGCGTGATGCTCGGGTAGATAGCCGATATGGCTGCCGGAAAGAATCAGCACCGTGGCGGCGTCGATACTGTCCGCAATCGCCGTGACCTGCCGTTCGCCGATACTCGCGAGTTCTTCGGGCACGGGATAACTGCGCCAGATCCAGTCGTGCACGCGCAGATCGTCGAGCGTCACATCCGGGCCTTCGTGAAAGAGCGGATGACCACGCCCGCAGCAGATCACCTGGCGTTCGCTAAAAAGCTCGGTATAGCTCAGCCCCGCCACGCGATGCCAGAAGTAGCCAATCGCCAGATCGAGCTGCTGGTTCACGAGGCTTTCTTCAAGCTCCTGCGGCGGCGCCACGCGCATCGCGAAGCGCACCGCCTGATCGCGTTTGCGAAACGCGCCAATCGCCTCGGCCAGCCGCACGTTCTCCACATGCGAAGCCTGCCCGATCAGGCCGATCGACAGCGTGCCCACCAGTTTGCGGTCGATATCGCGCACCTGCGCGACGAACTGCGAAGTGGCGGACACCAGCGCACGCGCCGAACTCACGAAGCGCTCGCCCTTCGACGTCAGGCGAAAACCGCCGCGCCCGCGCTCGCACAGCGTAAAGCCCACGCGCGCTTCCAGTGCGGAAAGCTGCGAGCTGATGGTGGACTGGCGCACGCCGAGCGTCGCTTCGGCGGCGGTAATGCCGCGCGCGTCCACCACGGCGAGGAAGACCCGCACGAGGCGCAGGTCGAGATCGGAAGTATTGGAAAACATGCCGCTTTCTACTCACTGCGGCGGCGCCCGTCGAATGCGAACGCCGCCTTGCGCTCACATCACATCGGAAAGCCCAGGGCCTTGATGCCCTTGATCCAGGCCCGCTTCCAGCCGCCTTCGGCATCCGCGCCATCGAAGGCGTGGAAAGTGACCTTGGCCGCCAGCCAGCGCACCGGCTCCGGCGGAATATAGGTCGGGCTCAGTTTGGCGATGTCGAGATCGCGTTCCGGGCTCTGGCGATCGAACAGCAGGTTCAGGCCCATGAAGGCGCCGAAGCGGCTCGCCGCCACGCCAAAACCCGTATAACCGGCAACGAACACGGCCTTCTCGCCGAGATAACGCTTCGCAAACACCGAGCCGCGCGAGCAGTAATCGATCGGGCCGCCCCACGCGTGCGAGAAGCGCACGTCGGCGAGTTGCGGGAAGGTGTTGTAGAACGCCTGCGCGAGCCGGTAATAGGTTTCGCGCTTTTCATCCTTAGGCGGATTGGGATCGCCATCGAAGTGATAGCTCACCAGACCGCCAAAGATAATGTTGTTGTTCTTCGTGAGGCGGAAATAATTGAGCTGCGTGCGCGTGTCGTAAATACCCTGACGATTCTTCCAGCCAATGCGCGCGAGTTGTTCTTCGGTGAGCGGCTCGGTGGCCAGCACGTGATCGCGAACCTGCAGCACGCGGCGGTTGATATCGGCGATACCCACTTTGGCCGTGCCGCTGCCAAACAGCACGCGCGGCGCGCGCACGCTGCCTTCGGGCGTCTTGACGAAGACCGTCTGGCCTTCGTCGGTGACTTCGAGCAGCGGGCTGTATTCATACAGACGCACGCCCAGCGAAAGCGCCGCGCGCTTGAGCCCCCAGGCGAGCTTGGCCGGATGCACGATGCCGCTGCGATTGCGCGACCAGAGCGCGCCCGCGAACAGCGGCGAATCCAGTTGCTCGCGCGTGGCCTTGCCGTCGAGCAGTTCGACGTTATGGCCGTATTCGGTGTGCAGATCGTAATCGGCCTGCAGATGCTCGACGTGATCGGGATCGACGGCCACGGTCATCTCGCCGTTCCATTCGATATCGGCGTCGATGTTGTAGCGCTTGAGCGTCTCTTCGAAACCATCCAGATTGCGATGGCCGAATTCTTCGAGTTGCTTGATGTCGTTCGGGAACACGCGCACCGCATTGGGCAGGCCGTGCATCACCGAAGTCGAAATAATGCCGCCCGCGCGACCCGATGCGCCGTGTGCCACACGTTCCGCTTCGATCACCACGACATCCAGATCGGGCATCTGCTCCTTGGCCTGCACGGCAGCCCACAGACCCGTAAAACCGCCGCCGACGATCAGCAGATCGGCTTGCGTGTCGAAAATGAGTTTCGGCTCGGCGGGCGGTTGCGCCGGATTGTCGAGCCAGTAAGGCGAAAGCTTCGTGCGCGACAGCGCCTCTTCGACGCCGAGTTCGACGGGCTTGCGCGACTTTTCGCGTGCGGCGGCGGGCGTGGAGGGCGGCGTGGCGATGCCGGCTTCGTAGAGTTGTGCGCTGTCACTCATGATGGCTTCACTGCATAAAGCGAGGGGGACGGCGCCGCGCCGTTCGCTATCGAAGCGGGGCGCGGCTTGCGATGAAAGTCGCGAGCGTGGCCGCGACGTTTATCGCAACGTTTATTGTTGCGGTTCGAGCAGGACGTAGAACTTCTTGGCGTCTTCGATGGTTTCCCACTTGCCTGCGAAGCCCTTCGGCAGCAGATAGCCCTGACCGGCCGAGAATTCCTTGCGTGCGCCATTGGCATCGGTCAGTGCGACCTTGCCTTCGACGAGCCAGCAGGCTTCGTCCGCGCCCGTCTCCGGGAATTCGACCGAACCGACCTTGCCTTCCCACCAGCCGATCACGTAGCCGCCATTCTTGCCTTCGGCCGCGCGCCAGTCGCCTTCGTCCATGCCGTAGTCGAGCTTGGTGAAATCGCCCAGACCTGCGCCCAGTTCCTTGATGTCCTGAATCAGCTTGCTCATGTGTGTTCCTGTATCGGGCGTCGTTTTGACGCATTGATTGAATCGGTGCGGCCATGTTGCCGGGTCGCGCCGCGCCGGTATGCCCCCCCTCGGGGGGGGCAAGATGCGTTTTGCGTGATGCCGCCGATTCGATCTGGCGCTTTTTGGCGGGCTATTCAGCGAACTTGCCGGGCAGCGCGAAAATCCCTGAAAACCCCGTCTAACGGGCGGTGCAGCCCTTCGGCTATAATGATTTCGCCTTCAATCTGGGGCACGCCATGCTGATTCCCGTACCCCTGCAAGAACAAACCCAATTCCCGCTGTCGTTCAAAACGCTCGGCAACGTCATCGAAGCCGTCGGCACGCCGGATTTCGTCCCTCGCCTCACGCTTCTGCTCAATGAAGTCGTGCCGCTGAACGTCGTCCATATCGAGCGATCGCGCGCGGACAGCAACATGCCCAACGGCTATCGCTGCGAATGGGTGGGCAGCGGCGGCGTGGGCATGGATTCGGGCACGATTTCGGAAGTCATGACGCTCTACTACGATCGCTTTTACGAAAGCGATCCGTTGTTTGCGGGCATACGCGGCAAGATCGGCACGATGCTGGTGGTGCGCGACATCGGCGCGATCCCGCCGGGCGAATTCCGCCAACGACTATTCGACGAAGCGCTGATTGCGCACGAATGCGTGCTCGCGCGCGGCACGCGGCACGCACAGCACTCCATTGCGCTCGAACGCGCGCTGCACGCGCCGCCGTTTTCGCTCGCCGAAATGAATCGCTTTCGCCATGTGAGCGACTTTCTGTTTCCGCTGCTCGAATTGCACGCCTCCACCAGCGCGGCGCGGCGTGTGGCGCATCCCACCTCGTATCTGCATCCGCTTGCGCAATTCGACGCGCGTATTGCCGCCGATGGCGTGAAACTCTCCAAACGCGAATACGAAATCTGCGCGCACCTGATCACGGGCAAGACCGTGCCGGAAGCCGCGGAGATTCTGGGCGTGCGCACCGCCACGGCGGAGTCCTACGTCAAGCGCGCATTCGCCAAACTGGGCGTGCGCACCAAGCGCGAGCTGATTGGCTGGGGACACGCTTCCCCCTGTCTGGCGGCGCTGTAAACGCCCTTTTGCATCGATTGCGATCGATGTGAACATCTCAACTTCGTGATTTGCGCGGCGCGCGCCTCGCCTACCATCGCCCGATCGCTTCAACTGCATTCCACTGCATTCCTCGCCTTACGCGAGAGCAATCAACGATCGGAGACACCCCACATGCAACGCGAACTTAACCAGCCGCTGGGCGGCAACGAAATGCCGCGTTTCGGCGGCATTGCCACGATGATGCGGCTGCCTCAAGCCGAAACGACGGACGGCCTCGACGCCTGTTTTGTCGGCGTGCCGCTGGACCTGGGCACCTCGAACCGCTCGGGCGCGCGCTTTGGACCGCGCCAGATCCGCTCGGAATCGGTGTTGCTGCGTCCGTACAACATGGCGACGCGCGCAGCGCCTTTTGATTCACTGCAAGTGGCGGATATCGGCGATGTGGCGACGAATCCTTATGACCTGAAGGATTCGATCCGGCTGATCGAAGAGGCTTATGACGCTATTGTGGCCAATGGCTGCCGGCCGATTACGCTGGGCGGCGATCATACGATTGCGTGGCCTATTTTGCGGGCTCTGCACAAGAAGTACGGCAAGGTGGCGGTGGTTCATATCGATGCGCATGCCGATGTGAACGACACCATGTTCGGCGAGAAGATCGCGCATGGGACGCCGTTCCGGCGTGCGGTTGAAGATGGGCTGCTTCAGTGCGATAAGGTTACGCAGATTGGTCTGCGTGGGACCGGGTATCACGCGGATGACTTTGATTGGTGTCGGCAGCAGGGTTTTACTGTCGTTCAGGCCGAGGAGTGCTGGAATAAGTCGCTGGCGCCTTTGATGGCGCAAGTGCGCGAGCGTGTGGGCGATACGCCGGTTTATCTGAGTTTCGATATTGATGGGCTCGATCCGGCTTTTGCGCCGGGGACGGGGACGCCGGAAGTCGGCGGGCTTACCGTGCAGCAAGGGCTCGAAATCATTCGAGGGATGAAGGGGCTTAATGTGGTTGGGGCGGATCTTGTGGAGGTTTCTCCGCCTTACGATCAGGCGGGGACTACCGCGCTTGTGGGCGCTAACCTGGCGTTTGAAATGCTTTGCGTTATGCCTGGGGTTAATTATCGGTAAGCGATTTTTTTTGATTTTTCTGGGTGGGTTTTTTTGTTGTTGGCATTTCCTTGAGTTCGTGTCGGTCTATTAGCGTTGCCCCTGTGCGGGGCGGCACCTACTTTCTTTGCGGCGGCAAAGAAAGTAGGCAAAGAAAGCCGCTCACACCGCCAATATGACGCAGTCCACAACCAGCCTTACACGGGGAATGGTATAGGGGCATCCGGCATCCCGCGCCTTCAAAGGTAGTGACAAAGCCGTCATTCATCCCGTTGCTCGCTGCGCGCGCAACGGTCGGGTTTGCCGGTGAAACCAGCAAACCTTCGGTTTGCGTTATGCCCCTCGGGGCGCGTAGCGCCCCCGGGTGGGCGGGCGCCTTGTCACTTAGTGGTAGGGTGCGAGGGACCGGATGCTCCTATACCTTTCCCCCTAAAAGGCTTTTTACCAACCGCGTCACACTGGCGGTGTGAGCGGCTTTCTTTTGCCTACTTTTCTTTGCCGCTGCAAAGAAAAGTAGGTGCCGCCCCGCACAGGGGCGACGCTAATAGACCGACACGAAAACAAGGAAATGCCAACACAAAAAAGAAACCAAACCAAACAGGAGACGAAACAATGACGACGACAACGACACATCAAGCAACAGCAGCAACCACCTTCACACTGCCAGCGGCAACAATATCAGGCACGCCCCATCAGATCGCAAACGCAGAAAAGACCCCCATCCACAACGCCGCCACAGGCGCCCTGATTGGCTGGCAAGAGCACGCCACAGCGACCGAGATCGACGCAGCGGTAAAAGCAGCGCACGCATCCCTCCCAGCGTGGCGAGCCACATCCCCCACAACGCGCGGAAAGATACTAAAAAAAATCGCAGAACTAATAGAATCCGACCGCGACCGCCTGGCAGCAATGCAAATGCAGGTCAGCGGCAAACCACCCTTCGAAGCGAACCTCGACGTCAGCGACGCCGCCGCCACGTTCTCCTACTACGCCGACCTGTGCACCACCGCCAGCACCTTCGCCGCAGAGCCAATCGAACTCCCCGACAACACCGTCACCGGCGAACGCCACTATGAACCCGTAGGCGTCGCGGCCCTGATCGTGCCGTGGAATTTCCCGATGGTGACCACGGCCTGGAAAACGGCCCCCGCATTGGCCGCAGGCTGCACCGTCGTGCTCAAGCCATCGGAATTCACATCGCCCGTCGAGCACATGCTGGCCGCGATAATCGCCGAAGCCGGCGTGCCCGATGGCGTCGTCAATATCGTCAACGGCGGCGGCGCCGTGGGCGCGCAACTCACCGCCCATCCGCTCATCGACAAGATTTCGTTCACCGGCAGCACCGCATCCGGCAAGAAAGTGATGCAGGCCGCCGCCGAAGAAATGAAACGCGTAACGCTGGAACTAGGCGGCAAATCCGCGCTGATCGTGCGCGCCGATGCCGATATCGAACGCGCCGTCTCACTCGCCACCGGCGGCGCTTTTGCCAATGCCGGGCAGATGTGCTCGGCCACGGCACGCATCCTCGTGCACGACGATGTCTATCGCAAGTTCATGGCGGCGTTCGAAAGCGCCGTGCGCGCCATCGTGGTCGCGCCGCCCCGGGGCGATGACGTGGCGATGGGGCCGCTGGTCTCGGCCGCGCAGCGCGAACGCGTGCAGTCGCTACTGGCGCAAGGCGTGGATGCGGGCGCATCGGTAGCGTTCTCGGGCCAGCTCGACGCGGCCTGCGGCGACGGCTTCTTCATGGCGCCCGTGGTCGTAGCCGAGCCCGCCGCCGACAACGTTCTCTGGACCGACGAAGTGTTCGGCCCGGTCGCCTGCGTGAAGTCGTTCCGCACCGACGATGAAGCCATCGCGCTCGCCAACGATACGCGCTATGGCCTGGTCGCAACCGTCGTGACCGCCGATCAGGACGCGGCGCGCCGCTACAAGGCGCAACTTCGCGCTGGCCTCGTGTGGATCAACACGCCGCAACTGATCTTCCCGCAGGTCTGCTGGGGCGGCCTGGGTCTGAGCGGTATCGGCCGCGAGCTGGGCCTTGCCGGTCTGCGCAGCTATCAGGAACTGCGCCATTCGATCGCCGATGCAAGCTGACACCGGCGGCACGCGCTGATTGACTTCAGTCCCGCGCCAGACCCGTCTGGCGTACCGGCGCGGGCGTCACCAGCGTTGCGCAGCAGGGCACCACGCACAGAAGCGCGAGCAGCATCCAGAAGGACGTCTCCAGGCCCACGGCCTTGGCGACGAAGCCCACCAGCGCCGGGCCCATCAGCACGCCCGCATAGCCCGTCGTCGTGATCGCGGCAATCGCGAGCGCGGCGGGCATGGTGTGCTGCGCGCCTGCACGGCGAAACAGCACCGGCACGATGTTCGATGCGCCCAGGCCGATCAGCAGAAAGCCCGCCAGCGCCAGCGTCGCGACCGGCGCGACCAGCAACACCGCAAACCCGCCGACGGCCACGAGACCGCCCCACACCAACGTGGCGCGATCCCCTATGCGGGCTGTCACGGCGTCGCCGGTCAGGCGCCCCACCGTCATCGCGATGGCGAACAGCATGTAGCCGAGACCGCCCTGCGTCGCGGCGACCAACCCTTTGCCCGTGATCAGCAACGCGCTCCAGTCGAGCAGCGCGCCTTCCGCAAGGAACGCAATGCAGGTGAGCGCCGCGATCAGCAGTACGATGCCGCGCGGCATGACGAATAGCGGCCCGCTCGCGGCCTGTACTGCTCGCAGCAGACGCGGTGTCGCGACAAACATCGCGATCAGCATCAGCACCGAACAGAGCGCCGTGCTTTCCAGCGCGCCAAGATGCAGCGACAGCAGAAACGTCATCAACGTCGAGCCCGCAAAACCGCCCACGCTGAATAGCGCATGAAAACCCGACATCAGCGGCTTTTTCGCGGCACGCTCCACTTCGACTGCATGCACGTTCATCGCCACATCGAGCGAACCGAGCGCCGCACCAAAGGCCAGCAACGCAGCGCCGAGCGTGGCAGGCGAAGCCGCGACGGTGAGCAAGGGCAGAATCAGCGCGAGCGCAATGCCGCTCGTGACGATAATCGGCTTGCTGCCGTAACGCGCACTTAGCGCGCCTGTTGCGAGCATCGCCACGACCGAACCCAGGCCGATGCAGAGCAACAGTACGCCGAGCGTGCCGTCGTCGACGGCAAGGCGTTGCTTTGCGAACGGTACCAGCGGCGCCCAGCAGGCGATACCGAAACCACCCACAAAGAAGGCCAGACGCGTAGCGAGGCGCGTGGCGGGACGATCGGCGAACTCCATCGGCGTGGCTCCAGAATCAGATTGTGAAAACGAGCGTCATTCGCTCGCAGGACGTTGTGCTTGCAGCACGGTCGTGCCCGCTTTCCTGAGCGCGGCGATCTGCGCACGCGCGACATCGTGTTCGACCACCAGACACGCGACAGCATTCAACGCCGCGACACGATGCGAGGCATGCGCTTCGATTTTGTCAGTCATGCTAAGGATGATCGTGTGACGACTGCGTGAAAGCACGATGCGTTTGAACGTGGCATCCGCGAATTCATACGCACTCACGCCCTCTTGCGCCGATACGGCGCACGCGCCCAGAAAACAGCGGTCAATATGCAGGTTCTGCACGCTTGCGACGGCTGTGGCATCGACGCTGCCACCCACCACGGGGTTGACTTCGCCGCCCATCACAATGAGGCGGATATCGGCGCGCCGCAACAGCGCAGCGGCAATGTCGATGGAATTGGTCGCGACGGTCAGTTCGAAGTCTTCCGGCAGCATGTCGACCAGCGCGAGATTCGTGCTGCCGCTGTCGAGAAACAGCAGCTCGCCGCGCTGCACCTGCGTCACGGCCGCCGCTGCGAGCGCCTGCTTGCGCTCGCGCGCTTCGTCCATCCGCGCGGCCATGGGCGCGGACGCGGGCGAGACCGGCAGCGCGCCGCCATAGACGCGCCGGCACAGACCTTCGGCCGCCAGCGCGCGTAGATCGCGGCGGATGGCGTCTTCGGATACGTCGAATTCGGCAGCGAGCGTGGCCGCAACAACCGCCTGCCCGGCGGCCAGGCGCGAGGCAATCAGTTCGCGACGGGCGATGGGAATGTCATCAGTCATGCACCATCATAACGTGCACAAACGAGAATGTAAACGTGCACAAACGTGCACGATATGGGGTCACAGACGGAGTTGCGCCCTCATGGCGGCTTCAGGATTTTTCGTCGGCTCAATCCGTATTCGCGATTTGTGAGTTGTGATGTCTCGCGATTTGATAACAGGATCGGCCCTGCGCGCTCAGTTGGGAAAGCGCGGGCCGCTTGAGTACGCAACCCGCGCAATTACCCCGAAGCGCCGATTTTCAGCGTATTCACCGCCGCCGAATAGACCGCTTCATTCGCCACGAAAACAATCAGCGCATCGCCGCTATTGAGTTTTTCACTGCGCGCACGCAGTTGTTCGGCGACACGCTCGATCGAATCGAGCACAACGATTTCGATTTCACCGGCTGTGTGGATGTGGTCGAGGTCACTCAGTCTCGTCACGCCATCGCCATAGCGAATATCGACGAGAACTTCCCCGCACGGAAGGTTGCATAGGCGAGTTCGCTCTCCGCCGCCAGGGCGGGAAACAAACTTGTCGGTCATTGTAGGTCTCTCAGGTTCTAGCGCATCGCCGTTCATGATCGACGGCGTGAGAGCACGGTAAACGACCGTAACATTTGCTTCAACTATGCTAAATCGCTACAGCCAACACTTCGCTCAAGAAAATGCTAGACGAATCATTCGAGGAAGAAAGCGGTAGCGCGAATCAGGGTGATTGCGGATAGTGAGGAATCGATTGACTCAGGCAAACCCATGGTTGGGCGCTGGATGTCCAGATATCGAGCATCGGCTGAAACTACGATGGATCGTCCAGCGTGGCGAAACGGATGGACATCACTTCTGGAGCCGCCTCGCCGCTAGTGAATAGTGGCGATCCGCAATCGGCACAAAAGCTTCGGGTTGCGAGTTTGCCGCTGCTGGCGTGAACGGAATAGGTTTTCGGCGAGCCGGAAATGGTGACGTCCGCTGCGCGCACAATGAAACCGGAAGCGAATGGCGCACCGCTAGAGCGCTGGCAATCCAGACAGTGGCAATTGAGTGTCGCCACTGGCGCGCGCGAGCAGACATAGCGGACCGATCCGCATGCGCACCCGCCAGTCAATGGGGTAATCACGTCGCTATCTCCTCCTGTGCGTATCTCGCTCAGTCGTCGCGCGCCGATATCTCACGGCGCGCAACATCAGCGTCTTAGCGCGACGACGCCAGGACGTTCGCGATGACGCCCGTGGCGATCGCGGCGAGCACATAATCGCCATTCACGCCAACCCAGTGATAGCCCCGCGGCGGCGACGAAAGACCATGACCGCGCCAGTCGTCGACGACATAGTTGCGATCGCGGTATTCAGAAGGCAGACGCTCGCCTTTGTGCCAGTCGTTATGAGGAACAGGGCCACCCGGACGCGAGATCGACGCATCGTGCATCGGCGCGCCATGGCCTTTATTGCCGTGCGGAGCGCCATGATTTGCACCATGATTTGCGCCCGGATGATCAGGACCGCCGGGGCCGCCAGGGCCGTCCTGATGCGGCTGGGCGAAAGCAGCGGCAGAAGCGCCGAGCAACGAAACAATCAGAGCATTCGCGATAACTTTGCGATTCATAGTCATTCCACCTTGGAGATAACCGGGTTATTTCAGCGGCCGCTCAAAGGCTGAACGGCCGTCGACGATAATCTGGGTTGCAGCATGCTGCTGACGCGGCGCGATCAGCGCTCGATAGGCACTCGATGCACGCGATACGACGCAGGCCGCGACAAAGGTTAGCAGAGGTGGAAGGCAGGTGCAGCGAATCTGGCGTGCGATCTCTATGCAACATGTCGATGGCGCAGCCGGATCTGCAAGTTTGGTTTAAATTGCTCGCCTACATCATCCGGTAAAAAAAGGCGAACAGGCCAATTGCCAGCACACCCCACAAAACAGCCAATCCATTGACTGCTGCCCGGCTAGCGCCAAAAACATGAACCCATAGCGTGGTCAAGCGATTCGACGCAAAGTACATGGCCAGAAACGCTATTAACGTTACTCCTGCGCCGTAAGCCTCTATTTTCCCCGCTCGATGATACTGAAGCGCAAGCGTAACAAATAGCGCAGGAAACAAGCAGATCAAGATCCGTTTGAAGCGGGTAGCGAGCATGGTCGTTGATTTTAATGAGAGTCGTCGGATTATATAGCGCATTTTTCGATTGATTCGTGACGCTACACTAACATCTCAAGGCGCATGGGCTCACGCATTTTCTGCTCTGGTGACATTGATCGACCACTTGCATTCAAGTTTTTCCGCGCGTGGTCGACATTACATTTCGATGCCACGCCAGATAGAACGCTAAACAGGATAAGAATGACGGAAGATAAACTGATCAAACTGTTTCAAGTACTCGCGAGCGGCCTCGCGTGCTCCTTTCTGATGAATGGATGCTCCACTGCCCATATCGTCTCCGCAGATTATTCCGCAGAGTTCCGTGGAAGGTATGCCATATCCGACACATCGGGTGATGACGCAATGATGGGCAAGACCATCGATCTGGCTTTTGACGACGGCGGAAATGCAACCGTGACGATTGAGGAAAGCCATCGCGTGTTGCATCTGGATACTTGCAAGTCGCTTGCCGGATCGTACGCAAATTTGCTTGCGAATGCCGACTCCAATTCAATCCTTCATGGAGTCGAGTGCCTGGACGAAGACGATGAATCCTGGAGTTTCGTCCACGCTGCTCCCGGCGCAAAGACGAGCGCAGGATACACACTGTTCCGATACGTCACTTCGCGCTCGGGGTACGTTGTTCGCCGGAGTAAGCGCGGTCGCTACTCCAGCGATCTAGCCTTGGAGCCGATTACTCAATAGCGCAGGGGATCGCGCGATGAAACTTGAATATGCCCGTACAAGGCCTGGCTTTATCCTTGCGCTTCCCGGCTACTCGGTGCAAAAGGGTCCGCTCTCGCTCAAGGGGCGATGCCATTTACGGTCTTCTTTCGCCACAGCCTTTGGCGGGACATATTCATCGCCAGGCTTGCCCGCATCGTTGAGCTCCAGATGGCACGTAGTGCCATGTCCCTTCACCTGTGCCAGGTACCGGTGGTTTGGCACTGGGGTGAAGGTGGCAGTAACGACGCAACCATCTCCAAGATAGCCTTCCGTGCGCGAAAGCGAAAACGAAATCGGCTGGCCCGCCGCGATCTTTCTTACCACTTCGCCATCATCGGGAATGGGCGGCAGGCGCGTGCGGTCTGTGCATTCGGCCGCCCCGGTGTAAATATTGGGTATCACCAGCATGTGGCCGCCCTTGCTGAAAACAAGCGTGGCGGCGTCGTCGTTCGCCGGCTCTTTATATTCCGAAGGCCCCAACACGCCGCATCCAGACAATGCCGAAATCACAAGCAACGTGGACAAACAACCGATTTTTCGCATATTCGTTCCCATCGTATTTATTTTTTAATCGTCAGGAGCGTAAACGGCACCTTGGCGTGGAAACTTTAGAATGAGTCTGAAAGCCTGTCTAAAGCCGATTTAAAACGGTCGTACAACAAGCGCATTCTGGCTGCCATTCCCCCCACACAATATCGAACTCACTCCCCGCGCCCCTCGCGCTCCAGCCACGCGCAAAACACTCCCACCCGTTCATCGTCCGCCTTCTCATCCGGCACGTACGCGCAATAACTTCGCGACGGCAAACGCGGCCCGGAAAATGGAGCGACCAGACGACCCGCAGCAAGATCATCCGAAACCAGCGCGGTAGGCCCCATTGCGATACCAATCCCATCGATCGCTGCCTGCAAGGTCAAATAGAAATGATCGAAGGTCAGCGCCGCCGCGGGCTTGAGCGCAGGAACCCGCGCTCGCGCCAGCCAATCCGGCCATAGCCGCGGAAGACTCGAAGCATGCAGCAGCGTGTGTTGGCGCAAGTCGTCGGGCGATTGCAGCGGCACGCGCTCCAGCAGCGCCGGGCTACAGACCGGCAAGCGCTCGTCGGATAGAAATGGCCGCGCCGAATAGCCATAAAACGTATCGGGGCCGCCGCGAATGATCACGTCATAACGGGCTTCGAGACTTTCGAGCGGCCCGTTCGACGTGTCCACCTTGACCTCGACCTCTGGATATTCAGCGCGAAATCTCGCGAGCCGCGGCACCAGCCAGCGCAGCGTGAACGTCGCCAGCGCGCTCACAGAAAGCGTTCGCGAAACCGCGCGAGGCACGCCATATCGTGCGCTCGCCAGCGAAAGCTGCTCGAACAGCGGGCCGATTTCCTCCAGATAGACCTGCGCGGCCGGCGTAAGCGCCACATGCCGGTTGTGCCGCTCGAACAACGCCGCGCCCAGCCACTCCTCCAGGACCCGCACCTGCTGGCTTACCGCGCCAGGCGTGACGTGCAGTTCCGCCGCGGCTTCCTTGAAGCTGCCCAGCCGCCCCGCAGCCTCGAAGGCCCGCAAGGCGTTGAGCGGAGGCAATATCGGTTTCATTCGGGATAGATTATCTAATTCGACATCGCAATTTATCTGGTTTGTCGGCCCCGGACAAGATAGATATTCTTCCAACTATCCGAATAACCGACGCATTTTCTTTCCTCTCCAAACCGATATGCTCAGCTACACCGGCGGCGTTGTTCTCCTTGCCGCCCTGCTCCACGCAAGCTGGAACGCGATGCTGCATGGCAATCGCGATCGTTTTCTTTCTATGACGTGGATGAGTATCGCCATTGCGTCGGTCTCTTCATTCGTCATCCTTATCAATCCGCTACCAGCGGTTGCCTCGTGGCCTTACATCATCGCTTCGGGCCTCGTGCATATTTTCTATAACGTGAGCCTTGTCCGGTCGTATCGACGCAATGATCTCGCGCTCGCCTATCCGATCGCGCGTGGTTCGTCGCCGCTGCTCGTCGCGCTCGGCGCGGCTCTTTTCGCGCACGAAGCAATCGGGCCTTTGCACGCGCTCGGGATCGTCATGATTTCCGGCGGCATCATTGCCATCGCGCTGCTGGGGCGGCATGTCACGCGCGGCGGTTTGCTGGCCGCGCTCACGACCGGCGCGACCATCGCGCTGTACACCGTCATCGACGGCATCGGTGTGCGTGTGTCCGATGGTCAATCGCTCGCCTACACAGCATGGATGTTTCTGTTTTATTGGCTGATGCCGGTGCTGTTTGTCGCCATGCGTGGATTCGGATCGCTCTGGCAACCTGTGCGCGCCGAACCGCTGTCGATTGTCTCGTCGATAGCGGGCGGGCTGGTGTCGATCGCTGCCTACGGTATTGTGATCTGGGCGCTCCAGTCCGGCGCGATGGGCGCGGTGTCGGCATTGCGCGAAACCAGTGTGGTGTTCGCGGTGCTGATCGGGCGCATGGTGTTGCGCGAGAAAGTCAGTGCAGCACGCGGGCTCGCCTGCCTGATCGTTGCGGCTGGAGCCGTCTGTCTGGGGCTTTGACAAATAGATCGCCGCTTTCCTTTCTGCGTATCGCGATTGAACCGGCCATATCAATTCGTCATAAAAATGCGCTTAACTCCGGGTATGATTGCGGGCACTGGATAAAGTCTGTCGCAATTCAGAAAATCATTCCGATAATACCCGCCTCGCATAAATATTTGGCGTGCGGGTAAAAAATCCCGAGGAGATTCGCGTTGAATACCATTACCGAAAGCGAAGATCGCTATACCGCCGTGATGAACGATCCCGAAACGAAGCCTAAATGGCGCGAGCGTTTCGCGTTTTTCGAAACGCATGGCCCGCTGACTTCACCTGCGGCGCGCGAGGTATTCAAGACATTGCCGCGCGGCAAAAAGCGCCTCATCAATATGAGTTACCTCGGGTTCTTTTTCGGTCCGTTCTACTTTATCTGCCTTGGCATGTGGCGCCGGGCGCTGACGTTGTGGGGCATCATGCTCGCGACCATCGTCATCGAAATACTATTCGAAGCGACGACGGGCATTGATGTTCCGAATGCCGTGGATATCGGCATTAATTGCGGCCTGGGTGCGCTCTATGCCTTGTGCGTGAACTACTCGTATTATCTCAAGCAAATTAAAGGCGACAACGGCTGGAATCCGTTTCAGGGCCTGCGCTGGCGTTAAGCTAAAGCGGAGGGGATCGGGCTATGGCTTTCGTATCCGTATGACCCGCTCCCCCGCCACCGCATACACATCGTCACGCGCAGCTGTCGGGTCGATTTCGAACCCACCGGTAAATGCGCCGAACGCCGGCAATACGCCTATACGCTCGCCAAACCGGAAGCACGGCAAGCGCACGCGATCGAAACCCGTTGCGAGTCGAATCACAGGATGTTCGTGCCCGGCAAGCACATAAGCATCGTCGACATTCTGCGGATGATGACAAAGCGCCCACGGTCCCAACCGATAAGGCTCCAACACCGTCTCTATGCCAAACTCATCCGCTAGCGCGCCCGCGTGTTTATCGTGATTGCCTTCTACCAGCACGAGGCGCAGGCCAGCGTGCATCAAACGCCATCGGCGCAATTCATTGAGCGTTTCGTCTGCATGCGATTCGCGCGCGTGCAGCAAATCGCCGAGAAAAACGATCGATTCGGGCTGGTGCAAGGCAATCAGACCGGCGAGTCGCGCGAGCGTTTCCTTGCTCGATCCCGCTGGCACCGGAATACCACGCGCGCGAAACACCGCGTCCTTGCCCAGATGCACATCGGCGACAAACAGGGTTTTGAGCACAGGATCGAACGCCCCGCGTAAGGCAGAAAGTATGAGCGCGTGGCCGTGAAGATTGATCGTCAAGGTTTGAGCAGACATGGCTTATTCCGGGCGCTGCGCGGCCTTTTCGAGTTCTGCAAGCATGCGCTCGACGCGATCGGCCAATTTCTCTGTCGTGATCTTTTCGCGCAACCGTCCAACAATCAGGGGAAACGCAAACGGCGTGGGTTTGATCGGCTGCGTCAACACCAGCCGACTTTCGTTCATCCGCACCAATGCCGCGCGTATGCGCTGAAATTCGAGTTCCTGCAACATGACTTCGCGATCGGCCTGTTCAAGCAACAGATTCGTGCTGTCGTGCTTGCGGAACACTTCGTAAAAGAGGCCGCTGGACGCCTGCAATTGCCGCGCGCTTTTCTGTTGCCCCGGATGCCCCTGAAAAACCAGCCCCGAAACGCGTGCGATTTCGCGAAAGCGGCGCGCGGAAAGCTCGGAGGCATTGAGACTCGCGAGAATATCGTGTTCGAGATTGTCAGGCGAAAGCAGACCCTTGTCGATCAAGGCCTGCCATTCAAATGATTGCGCAGACAACAACTCGAAACCATAGTCGTTCATCGATATCGAAAACGTACCAGGCTGCTCGCGCGCGACACGCCATGCGATCAAGGAACCCAGCCCGATATGCGCCATGCGCCCGGCAAACGGGTAACAAAAGAAGTGATGTCCTTCGCGCGAACGCACGCGCTCGGCAACCAGCACGCCAGGACCTGGCAGCGCCGACCAGCGCGTCTGTATCTCCAGCAGCGGCTTGATCGCACGCATCTCCGGTTCGTCGTAAATGCCGTCGCTGGCGCGTGCGAGCATCACCAGCGAAGCCTCGGCCAGTTCGGACGACAAGGGCATCTTGCTGCCCGCCCATTGCGGCATGGCTCCACGCGATGAAGTGGCGCGCTTCACATAAGCGGTCATCTCGCGTACACGCACCAGTTCGAGCGAGCGGCCGCCAAACGTAAAGACATCGCCGGGCTTCAGACGCGAGATAAACGATTCCTCCATCGCGCCAATCCGTCCGCCGCTCATGTACGCAACATTGATAGTTGCGTTGGCAACGATTGTGCCGACGTTGTTACGATGCCTGCGAACCAGATCGTCACGCGGAACGCGATAGACACCCTGCGCGTCCACGACCACGCGATGAAAGTCGGGATACGCTGTCAGCGACGCACCGCCGCGCTCGACAAAGGCCAGCGCCCAGTCGAATTCGGCCTGCGTGAGATCGCGGTACGCATAGGCCGTCCGTACTTCGTCGAATAATGCAGGCGGCGTGAAGCCGCCGCCAATCGCCACCGTCACCAGATGCTGGACCAGCACATCGAGCGGTTTGAGCGGCATTTCGCGGCCCTCGATTCGCCCGGATTCGATCGCCCATCGCGCGGCAGCGGCTTCGACCAGTTCGAGCGCGTGAGTCGGCACGATGGTGACGCGCGACGTGCGCCCCGGTGCGTGCCCGGATCGGCCAGCGCGTTGCATGAGTCGCGCAACACCTTTGGGCGAGCCGATCTGGAACACCCGCTCCACAGGCAGAAAATCCACACCCAGATCGAGACTCGATGTGCACACAACCACTTTGAGTTGCCCATTCTTCAGCCCCAGCTCGACCCATTCGCGCACCTCCTGATCGAGCGAACCATGATGCAGCGCGATCAACCCCGCCCATTCGGGACGCCGTTCAAGCAGCGCGCGATACCAGATCTCCGACTGCGAGCGCGTATTGGTAAACATCAAAGCACTTTGCACAGCGTCGATTTCGTCGGCGACGGCACCCACCTGGCGCGTGCCCAGATGGCCGCCCCACGGAAAGCGCTCGATGGTCTCGGGGATTAGCGTATCGACGATCAGCGTTTTAGGCTGCGCGCCGCGCACGACCACGCGCGGCGTACGCACCGCATGCAGCAACGCATCGTGGGCCAGCGCAAGATTACCGAGCGTGGCCGACAGGCCCCACACCTGCAACTCCGGCCGCCAGTGTGCGAGGCGCGCAATCGCAAGTTGCGTCTGCGTGCCGCGCTTGTTGCCCAGCAGTTCATGCCATTCGTCGACGATCACGAGCCGCACGTGGGCGAGCGTTTCCTGCGCGTCCGCGCGTGTGAGCATCAGCGTCAGGCTTTCGGGCGTGGTGACGAGCGCCGACGGCATGCGGCGGTTCTGGCGCGCCCGCTCGGTGGATGAGGTATCGCCCGTGCGCAGCCCGATCGTCCACGGCACGCCCAACTCTTTCACCGCCAGTTGCAAGGCACGCGCGCTATCGGCGGCGAGCGCGCGCATCGGCGTGATCCAGAGCACGGTGAGCGGCGCGGGCAATAGTGTGCGCCCCGGCACCGCAGCTTTGCCCGCATAGGCCGCCAGCGCGCCAAGCCAGACCGCCCACGTTTTACCGGCGCCGGTACTCGCATGCAGCAGCCCGCTCGCACCGCGAGCGATTTCGCGCCATACCGTCTGCTGAAACTCAAACGGCTGCCAGCCGCGCGCTTCAATCCATTGCGCAATACGTTGCTCAATGGGCTTTTCTGCTTCGCTCGCGTCGTATTCGAAGGGCGCCGGATTGAACTGCGCGGCGGCGGCAGCGTCGTGTTTCGCCTGCGCCTCGCGTGTGCGCGGAACCCGGCGCGGACGCGACGCATTCATGCCTGCGCCTCATGCAAAAAACCTTTGAGCATGGCGAGTGTATCGGCGTCTTCGATGGTTTTATCGGTACGCCAGCGCAACATGCGTGGAAAGCGCACCGCGATGCCCGATTTATGGCGCGGGCTCGCCTGAATCCCCTCGAAGCCGATTTCAAAAACCAGCGTGGGCGTCACGCTACGCACCGGGCCAAATTTTTCGATCGTCGTTTTACGCACCACAGCGTCGACCTTGCGCATTTCTTCGTCGGTAAGGCCAGAATAAGCCTTCGCAAAAGGCACCAGCGTGCGCACGCCCGCGGCTTCGTCCCAGACCGCGAAAGTGAAATCCGTGTAGAGACTCGCGCGCCGGCCGTGTCCGCGCTGCGCGTAGAGCAACACCGCGTCGATCGAATACGGATCGATTTTCCACTTCCACCACGTACCCGCTTCCTTGGTGCGCCCAACGCCGTACATCGACGTGCGTTCTTTCAGCATCAACCCTTCGACGCCGCGTGCCCGGCTTTGCTCGCGCAGTGCGGCGAGTTCGCTCCAGTTCGCCGCGCCGACCTGCGGCGAAACACGCAGCAAATCAAGCGATGCCGATAAGGAAAGCGCCAGCGCTTCGAGCCGCGCGCGCCGTTGCGCCAGCGCCTCGGTGCGCAAATCGCGGCCTTCGATTTCGAGCAGGTCGTAGGCCAGCATCGTGGCAGGCGATTCGGCGAGCACTTTTTTCGTCAGCGATTTGCGCGTGATACGCGGCTGCAAACGTGCAAACGGTAAAGGCGCGTCGGCGCCCGGTTCCCACGCGAGAATTTCCCCGTCGATCACCGTGCCGTCGGGCAACGCCTCGCCTAGCGCCACGAGTTCGGGAAAGCGCTCGGTCAGCAAATCCTCGCCGCGCGACCAGATCCACACACGCCCCGCACGCTTGACCAATTGCGCGCGTATGCCATCCCACTTCCATTCGGCGATCCAGTTCGAGCTTGCGCCCAGCGTCGCGGGATCGGCCTGCAAGGGATGCGCGAGAAAGAACGGATAAGGCAGACCGATATCGCTTCCGTGCGGGGTGAAAGCATCGTCGCCGTCGGACAGCGGCGCGATCAGCCGCAGATAGCGCGCGGCATCGGGTGCCTGGCGCGAATCGGTCCAGCCAACCATGCGCTGCGCGATGCGTTTGTGATCGACATCCGCCACGCGGGCGAGCGCGCGCACCACCAGTTGCCGCGATACGCCCACACGAAAGCCGCCGCCGATCAGCTTGGTCAACAGGAAGCGCTCGCTCCAGTTCAATTCGTCCCAATAGCCCAGCAGACGCTCGCGCAACGCATCCGCGTCGAGGCCGCGCAAGGTCAGCACGCGGTCCTCGATCCATTGAGCAAGACCCAGTTCGGTTTCGCGCGTGGCGGGCGGCAGCACGTGCGCAATGGTCTCGGCAAGATCGCCGACAGCTTGATACGACTCCTCGAACAACCATTGCGGCAAGCCCGCGCGTTGGCGCGCGCAGTCGACCAGCAGCCGCGTGGGCGCCGACTGCCGCGGCTTGCCGCCTGCCAGAAAATACGCGGCCCATGCGGCGTCTTCGGGCTGGGCGCTCGCGAAATACGCAATCAGGGCCTCCAGCTTGTCGTTCGTGGAGGTGGTCGCGTCCAGCGCGGTATAGAGCGCGGCGAAGCGTTTCATTGCGGCGCTTCCGCAGCATCGGCGTCACTCGCTTCGTCGCCGTATTCCGTGGTGAATGCGCCCGCTTCCAGGCCCTGCTCCATGAGCCAGCGCACCATCGGCTCGATCTGTCCGTGCGTGACGATCACACGCTGCGCGCCGCTCGCGCCGATGGCGTATTGCAGCCCCGGCCAGTCCGCGTGATCGGACAGCACGAAACCGCGGTCCACGCCGCGCCTGCGCCGCGTGCCGCGCAAGCGCATCCAGCCCGATGCGAACGCATCACTATAGTCGCCGAAGCGCCGCATCCACGCGCTGCCCTGCGCCGAAGGTGGCGCAATCACCAGCGCCTCACGAAACGCGGCCTTGTCGCGCGCGGGCATCTCGCTGACCAGCCGCGTATCCGGCAGATCAATCCCCGCATCGCGATAGACACGATTCAAAGTCTCCACCGCGCCGTGACAGAAGATCGGGCCGATACCGCGATTCACGCTCGCCAGCACGCGCTGCGCCTTGCCGAACGCATAGCAGAACAGCACCGTAGCACGGCCTTGCGCGGCATTGTGCTGCCACCAGGCATCGATACCGTCGAACACGCTTTGCGCTGGCTCCCAGCGATAAATCGGCAAACCGAAAGTGGATTCGGTGATAAAGGTATCGCAGCGCACGGGCTCAAACGGCGCGCAAGTGGGATCGAGCTCGACCTTGTAGTCGCCGGACGCCACCCAGACGCGCCCCGCGTGCTCGACTCGCACCTGCGCGGAACCGAGCACATGTCCGGCCGGATGCAGCGACACGCGCACACCGTCGATATCGATGGTTTCGCCGTAAGCGAGACCCTGCACGTCGATCCCCGGCAGACGCGAAAGCAGCACACCGAGCCCGGGCTGCGCGCAGAGATAACGCCTATGGCCGAAGCGCGCGTGATCCGCGTGCGCGTGTGTAATGACGGCCCGCTCGACCGGCCGCCACGGATCGATATAAAAGCCGCCAGGCGGGCAATAGAGGCCCTCGGGCCGGGCGATGATCAGATCGGAAGAATCGTCCACCTCGGTCTACTCGTCGTTGATCGTGCAACCCTGCGGATCGAGTCTAGCCGATGCCGTGCGAAGAGACTCGTCGAAGGCCGATAAACGAACGCTGTAGCGAAAGCCGTGCCCGGCTGCAAACAAGGTGGAAAGTACGAGTGGACGAAGCGCTTTCGTCCGATGTTTGCAATCGATGTAAGCCGAAGCGCTTATCGACTCGCAGGCGCATTGCCCCCGTGCAATGTGCCGAAATGCTGTGCCATGAAGAGGCCCATGGCCAGCATGCCCGCGCCGAATGGCACGACATCGGCGGTGATGTCCAATGCGAATTCAC
The DNA here is from genome assembly GCF_905220255.1 of Paraburkholderia sp. J69-1. Taxonomy (NCBI): domain Bacteria; kingdom Pseudomonadati; phylum Pseudomonadota; class Betaproteobacteria; order Burkholderiales; family Burkholderiaceae; genus Paraburkholderia; species Paraburkholderia sp. J69-1. Next base: position 44,776 of record NZ_CAJMZG010000014.1, read on the forward strand.
CCACGCGGCAAACCAGCAAATAAGCGATCACAAGATTGAAGAAACCCCACACCACATTGACCGTAGACGACAACCCTTTGCCCGGCGGATTTGCAAACGGGCTCTGAAACGGCTGCCCTGACACGCCGCGCACGAAATGCCGCGCACGAAATGCCGCAGCGCATTCGTGAGAAACGCACCGCAAAAAAAATATCCAGCCAGGTGCAGCCATTCCATATTCGACACTCCCATGCGATGTTGATCAGAAGTCCGCGAGCCGTTGCAGCAAACCCACCGTGGCGGCGAGTTGCGCCTGTTCCTTTGCGGATAATTGCGCCTGCAACGCGCGCACCAGCCAGTCCTCCTTGGCCGCGCGATTCGCTTCGAGCGCCTTGCGGCACCAGGGCGTCAAGTCGATGAGGGTTTGTCGGCCATCGGCGGGATCGGCCTTGCCTTTGACGGCGCCCTGCGCTTCCAGCGCCGCCACGGTGATCCGCATGGATTGCGGCTTCACGCCTTCCGCGCGCGCCAATGCCGAAACCGTAGCGGGACCGCTACGTTCCAGTTGCAGAAGCACGGACTTCTGCGCCGCAGTCAGATCATCGGATTGGGAATGCTCGCGGACGCGGCGCAACAGCTTGCCGACGGAAACGCGCAGCTCGCCGGCCAGCGCGGCGAGATCGACAGGTTCGGAAGACGATGGACGGTTCATCGCCGAACCATATCATATGTACAGTTAAACTGTACATATAGACTGTATTAAACTTAAGCGTCCCTTCGCGCTGACTGCAACCGGATCGCCGCGACAAACGCCGCTTCGCTCCACGATTCGAGCAAGGCCCGGCGAAGCAGCGCCTGCTGGCTTTGCGGCGCAAGACCGCCCAGCGGCGGATCGCGATCGAGATTGGTCGGGAACGGATAACCTTCGGCACAGGACGCGATCACGGCGTCCATTTCCGGCTCCGTCAATTCGCCGCTGGCGAGTCGTGCGATCAACACCGGATAGAGCGTTTCGCACATCGCCGTGCGATCGAGCGATTCCATCGCCCTTCCATACGCCGATGAAACCTGCAGCAGATTCGCCATGCGCTGCACGTCGGCGGTACGGTTTGCTCCGGCCGCATGAAACAGCGCGGGATTGAAAAAAATCGCATCGCCCTTTTCCAGCGGCAATTGCACCTGATGCGCCTCGAAATAATCGCGGAAGTCCTGTCGCCGCCACGCCAGATAACCTTGCGCATAACGCTGCGAAAACGGTAGCAATTGAGTCGGGCCGCTTTCGATGGGCATATCGCTGTGCGCGACCGCGCCCTGCAAGGTGAGAAACGGCGACATCTTATGCACGTGGGACGGATAGTGCTGCGCCTTCTCGACGGTCTGAAACCCAAGGTGATAATCGCGATGCGCCTGCTGCGCCGCGCCGCCTGGCCGCACCACATTGACCTGGGCGGTCATTTGGTAACACGGGCCGAGCCACGCCTCGGACGCGGCCACCAGCATCGCATTGGCGTAGTAGCGCGCGAACACTTCGGGCGCGCGCAAACAGAGTTTTTGCTGCGCATTCCAGATGCGATCGTTCGCGCCGGCCTTCGCAAAGTGATCGGCTGCTGCGCCACCCGCAGCGCGTTCGTCGTGAATGATCGCTTCGAATACGGCAGTGGCTGCATCGATTGGCGTGGTGTCTGCGTAAGCGCGCTTGAGTACGAACACGCCTGCGCCGTGTTCCAGCACATCGGCCCATTCTTCCTGCAAGGTCGTGCGGTGCGCCGCATCGTCGAGCATGTGCTTTAGCGCGGCGCAATCGTAGAGTGGCACATCCTCGCGCAATTCAGCCGCATGCGCGGGCCGCACGGCATCGCGCTCGCCCTGCACGACGTCGATGAAATCGCTCAGCGAACACGTGTCTTCGCGATAGTGCAGGCTGCGCGGGTTCAGTTCCGAATGCGGGCGATGCAGATTCATGGCGTCTCCTGGTCTTTGCATCGACGATACCCCGTTTGAGCGCGCTGTGTTCATCAAAAACACGTCAGAAACACCTCAGATCGAGCCTGCTGCGGTCGATTTTGCATCGGCTGCTGTTTTAAATGTCGAGGTTCATTTAACTTTGAACTTCGTTCGCTTAAGGGTGAATCTTGCACTGCAGCAAATTGAGGCCACCCGTTGCTGAGTCACGTTCACCAGAGATGCCATCAGCACGGCCGCGCCCCTGCTCAAGAGACTCGCCGTCCAGTACGGCACGTATGCAGTCATCGAAGCCGTGGAGGTCGTTTCCGGACGAATGATCGCGTGGGCAGCCTTGCGCTCGGTCGGCATGCTGATTGGCTGGGAAGCAACGGTGGGCTTGATCGTGCTCCAGACCTTGGCCACCTGGCTGACGCCGGATGCGCTTGAATCCTGGTGTTCCCGTTGCGCATTTGGCACCGGCCAGGAGAAGATTCTACGCTTGGCAAATCATAGTGTTCAGCGTTACACCGACCCCGCTCAGCAAGAGAAGGATTATGCCGACGCCATGACCAAAATCTAATGAGAAAAGATAATCCGATGCAAACTGCAGTCCTGCTAAAAGGCGTCATTTCGAATCTGCAGCGATCGAAGCGCAGCGACGATTTCGTGCTGACCGAAGTCGAGCATCAACAGATTGACGCAACCGCCATTGCGGCCTCTGCGCTGGGCGCGGGCGCCGCTGGCATCGGCCTGATCGGCATGGCCGGCAATTCCGACGAGGAAGCCGACTGGGTCGAGTTCGAACTCGATGGCAAGCGCATCAAGGGCTGGCTCTGGATGATGCCGATGCGCAACGGCGACCAGGTGGAAGTTGTCGCCGACCAGATCGGGACCGATCGTTATGTCGCCTACGCCGTCAAACGGGAAAGCGACGATCTGCTCGCTGTCTATCCTCACTCGACAGCGGGCCGGAAAGTCCATTACAAAAAATCCCTCAAGATCTGGCTCTGGAGCGCGATGTCAATCTTTGTCGTGGGAATGCTTGTCGTACTGATCCAGCAAGGCATTCAGTTTTTCATGAGTGCCGATATTCTCAAGTTTGCCATCGTGCCCGGACTCGCTTTCTGGCTGCTGATTTCCGGGCTGATCGCATTGCGTATTTCACGAAGATTCATGGGCTTCGTGAAAATCGCCGAGACCGTATTCAGGACTTTTGGTTGGCCCGACGTCGAGAATATCGATTTGCGCAAGACGTCCAGGGAGGCGCGCGGCGAGAACAAGCTGCCTAACTTTGGCGTTCTGTATTTTCGCTACAAGTGAAAGCTATATCTATTTGAAGAGTGACAATTGATCAATTTAATCCGCGTCGGCGACGACACTGACCACGGCAGAAAGGTCGTCACCGGTTCTTCGAGTATGCGTTTCGACGGTCGATACCTGGCGCGAAAAGGTGACGAGGTGTCGTGCCCACAACACCCCGACGTCAAGCCAAACGTGATTGAGGAGGGCGATGCAACGACCACTGACAACGGCGTGCCGATCGCCCGGCACGGCCACCGTGCAACGTGTGGCTGCGCGCAAATTTCGAGTCTGTTATAAGACGGCGCTTGTAATTGCGGCCCACAACGAAAGGCAAGTTTAGCCATCCGTCTGATGGTTGATTCGTACAAGCCTGATACTGTCACCTCTTTTGCAGGTGAAAGGTCCAGTCAGTAAGAGAAAAGGCCAGCGTGGAAAGCGTACTTCGCGGGCACTAACCCAACAATTGGACGCGGCGTTGCAAGCTTCTTGTCTGGAACGCCGACGGACCTGTTCGGGTCGCGCGCTGCCGATCGCAGCCTCACGAGGTTGAAGCTGCGCATGCAAAATTAGTTCGATATTGCGCAAGTCATTCCAGCGTTTAAGGGCGTTCGTCGTAATCAGATAGCCCGAAATCACGAAGAACATCGTCACGCCATAGTTGCCGTTGCGCGCAACGGCCCGCACTGCATCCCAGCCGATCGCGCGCGCCAGCGCCGTGTCATTCAGCCGATATGCGATATTGAAGTGGTGAAATAGAACGAGCAGAATCGCAATGCCGCGCATGATGTCGATCTGACCATTGCGGCCCCCTTGCCCCGCCGGCCCTGTTTCCCCGCGTATCACGCCGCCGTCGCCCATTGCACGAATACCTTGCCTGCTTCGCGCAGTACCGCTTCGCGTGCATCCATGCTCGCACCGGGCGCGTCGTAATACGCAGCAATCAGCAAAGGCGCGCGGCCGGGTGGACGCACCAGCGCGTAGTCGTTGGTTTCCGCTTCCACGCTTGTGCCGGGACGATCCGCCGCTTGCCAGTCGCCCGGCAAAACCGCGCGTAATCGATTGAGTCCCGGCTTGCAGGCCACCATCCATTGCTCCAGTTGCACACGCGAGCCCGCGCTCAGCACCTCGCCCAGCAACACAGCCCGCGCCGAAGTGACAATCGCACGCGGCGTCGTGGTGTCGAGCACGCCGTCGTTGTGATTGGAGTGAGGTCGTAACGATCCGAGCGCGTCACGTTGTCGCCGATATTGCGCAGGAATTGCGTGAGCGCAGGCGGACCGCCGACGCTACGCATCAGCAAAATCGCCGCCGTGTTGTCGCTTTCTTCGATGATCGCCTGGCAGAGCGCGCGCACCGGCAAAGCATTACGCGCCAAATTCGCTTTGGTAACCGGCGAAGTAAAAATCAGATCCTGCGCCGTGTAGTGCACGAGCCGATCCAGTTGCTCCTTGCCCGCATCGACGCGCGCCAGCACTTGCGCCGCAAGCATGCCCTTGAAAGTGCTGCACATCAGAAAGCGTTCGTCCGCGCGATGTTCGAGTACGCGGCCCGAGCCCGTATCGATTGCATGGACGCCAAGACGCCCGCCGTGGCGACGCTCGATATCGGCGAGGGCTGGGGCATTCGCGGCACGCGCCGCCGGCAGTAAAACCGCACCGGCAAGCGCGGATAAACCCAACATCAAGGTACGACGCACAGGCGAGTCACAACGCAATCCCGGTCATGAATAGTTGGCGGATAGAGAAATCGGCAAGCATGGTCACACGAAATCGCTACTTGTGAAAAGCGAAAGCCATTACGCATTGATTCAGGCCTACTCACCCGATATATACTTCCTCATCCTAAAAAACCGGCCAACCGTTCGCCCCGCATGAGCCTTTCCGTCAAGAGCGTGCGCTATTTCATCGCTGTCGCCGAAGCCGAATCAGTCACGGGCGCGACGCAAACGCTCAATATTTCGCAGTCGGTTATCACCGAAGCCATCAAGGGACTCGAAAGCGAACTGGGCGCGCAACTGTTCGTGCGCCACGCGCGCGGCATGGTGCTCACGCATGCGGGGCATCAGTTCCTGCGTCACGCGCATCAGATCCTGGCGGCCGTGCGCAACGCGCAGCAAGCGCTATCCGCGCGGCCCGATGCACGAACCGGCCGATTGAATGTGGGCGTCACGAGCCTGATGACGGGCTATTTCCTGCCCCATCTGCTCGATCACTACAAGCGCGTTTATCCGAAAGTCGAAGTGCAGGTGATCGAGGATCAGCGCGATTACATCGAGCATCTGCTGGTAAATGGCGAACTCGATGTCGCCGTGCTGATCGTCTCGAACGTGGAAAACAGTCAGGCGATCGAAACCGAATCGCTCATTCAAGCCGCCTGGCGTTTGTGGCTTCCCGCCAATCATGCGTTGCGCGGGCTCGGCAGCATCTCGCTTCAGGAGATCGCCAACGAAGGCATGATCATGCTGAAGGTGGACGAACTCGAAGACAACACCACGGCTTTCTGGCGCGCCGCCGGCTTGCGGCCGAATACGGTCATGCGCACGGCTTCCGTGGAAGCGGTGCGCAGTCTGGTCGCCACGGGCGCGTGTCTGTCGATCCTGCCGGACGTGCTGTATCGCCCATGGTCGCTCGACGGCGACCGGCTCGAAGTGCGCAAGATTCTGGGCGACATGCCCACGGTCGATATCGGCATCGCGTGGCGGCGCAGCCTTGCGCTGCCGGAGATGGTGCAGCACTTTCTGGTGGTCGCCCGCGAGTATTCGCGCACGCACAACAAGAATTCGATCTGAATTTCCGATACATGCGAAATTGCATTCGCAAATAGCGAAGACAGTTTATTCCGCTTACATCGCCGTTCGGGTTTCTACGGAGCGGCGCGACTTCCTCTCTTCTCCCGCGCTTTTCTGGCCGTTCGCACACGCATAGCATTCGGTTTTGCCGATAGCTCGTATCTGGGTTTCGGTCTGGCTGACAAAAAACACTGCCTCCTAGAATAGCTCCGACCTTCAGCGCATCGCCTCAAACGCCGCCCGCCACGCCTGCGGCGCGCCGCCAAAGAACACCACCGACGAGGACCCGGAGCATGTCGCACAACTCAAAACTGGCCGTCGCTATCGCCCTTGCCACCTTCGTCAACGCAGGGCTCGCCAGCGCCACCGCGCCGTCCGAGCCGCTCAAGCAACTCGGCAAGCCCGAAGGCCAGGTCAATATCATCGCGTGGCCCGGCTATATTGAACGCGGCGACACCGACAAGAAATACGACTGGGTCACCGGCTTCGAAAAGGAAAGTGGTTGCAAGGTCAACGTGAAGACCGCCGCGACCTCCGACGAAATGGTCACGCTGATGAACCAGGGCGGCTACGACCTTGTGACGGCATCGGGCGATGCGAGCCTGCGCCTCGTCTACGGCAAGAAGGTGCAGCCGATCAACACGGCGCTGATTCCCGCATGGAGCACCATCGAGCCGCGCCTGCAGAATGCGCCGTGGCACACGGTCAACGGCGTGCATTACGGCGTGCCCTATCAGTGGGGCGCGAACTTCCTCGCCTATAACACGAAGATTTTCCCGAAGGCGCCCACTTCGTGGTCGGTGGTATTCGAGCAGCAGACGCTGCCCGACGGCAAGAGCAACAAGGGCCGCGTGCAGGCCTATAACGGCGCGATCTACGTGGCCGATGCCGCCGTCTATCTGATGCACAAGAATCCGGCGCTCGGCATCAAGGACCCGTATGAACTGAACGAAGCGCAATACGCCGAAGTGCTCAAGGTACTACGCGCGCAAAAGCCGCTCGTGCATCGCTACTGGCATGACGTGACCGTGCAGATGAACGACTTCAAGAACGAAGGTATCGCTGTATCGAGCGCGTGGGGCTATACGGTCAATTCGCTGCAGGGCGAGAAATTCCCGATCGCCGCGACGATTCCGCAGGAAGGCGCAACCGGCTGGGCCGACACGACCATGCTTCACGCCGACGCGCCGCATCCGGTGTGCGCCTACAAGTGGATGAACTGGTCGCTCAATCGCAAACTGCAGGCCGATCTGGCCGAGTGGTTCGGCTCGAATCCGGTAATCGCGGGCGGCTGCAACCAGAAGGCCGTGGGCGGCTCGAACTTCTGCGCGGCCAACGGCTATGACCGCTTCGACCAGATTCACTTCTGGAAAACGCCGGTCGCAAGCTGCGCACAAGGGCAATGCGTGCCGTACAGCCGCTGGACCCAGGACTTCATCTCGATCATGGGCGGACGATAGGAATCCGTACTATCTGTCTCGCCGCCCATACTCACGCATCTCGCAGGAACCGCTATGAACAGCGCAGTCGAATTTTCGAAAGTCTCGCGCCACTATGACGGCGTGCGCGCCGTGGACGACGTCTCACTCGTGGTCGAGGACGGCGAATTCTTCTCGATGCTCGGGCCGTCCGGCTCGGGCAAGACCACCTGTCTGCGTCTCATTGCGGGCTTCGAGCAGCCCAGCGCGGGCCGCGTGGTGCTGCACGGCCGCGACGCCACCGGCCTGCCGCCGTATCAGCGCGACGTCAACACGGTGTTCCAGGACTACGCGCTGTTCCCGCATATGAATATCCGCGACAACGTGGCGTATGGGCTGCTGGTGAGCGGCGTGGACAAGCGCACGCGCCATCGCGAGGCGGAGGAAGCGCTCGATCTGGTCGCGCTGGGCGGTTATGGCGCGCGGCGCCCTGGCCAGCTTTCGGGCGGCCAGCGGCAGCGCGTGGCGCTGGCGCGCGCGCTGGTGCGGCGCCCGCGCATCCTGTTACTCGACGAGCCTTTGGGCGCGCTCGACCTCAAGCTGCGCGAGCAGATGCAAACGGAGCTCAAGACGCTGCAACGCAAGCTCGGCGTCACCTTCGTCTATGTCACGCACGATCAGGGCGAAGCGCTGTCGATGTCGGATCGTGTGGCCGTGTTCAACCAGGGACGCATCGAGCAGGTCGATACGCCGCGCAATCTCTACACGCGCCCGGCCACGTCCTTTGTTGCCGATTTCGTTGGCACATCTAATGTAATTGCGGATGCCGCTTCATTACAACGCGTCGGCAGCACTCAACCGTTTTCGATCCGGCCCGAGCATATCCGCTTTATCGATACGGCAAACACGGGCGCCGACGATGTGCGCCTGCCCGGCACACTCTTCGATATCCAGTATTACGGCGCGACGAGCCGCTACGAAGTGCGCTCCGAAGCGGGACAAATGCTGGCGGTCACCGTCGCCAATCAGGACGATGCGAGCAGCGCACTGCCACAGGTCGGCGCGCAGGTGACGCTCGCGTGGCCGCGCCGTTCGATGGTCGCGCTGGAGCAACGGAGATGAGCATGGCGACGACGTCGAATTCCGCCGTACCACGCACGCCGATCGCGCGCGACGGTCTCGTGCGCCGCATCTGCGGCTTCCTGCACCGCCACGCGAATCTCTATCTGCTGATGCTGCTGTTGCCGCCGCTGCTATGGTTCGGCGTGGTGTATCTGGGGTCGCTGTTCGCGCTGCTGCTGCAAAGCGTGTGGCGCTTCGACGACTTCACGATGGCCGTGAGCCCCGATTTCACGCTCGCGAACTATCTGGCGCTGATCCGCGACGCCGCGAATCTCGACGTCATTCTGCGCACCACGGCGATGGCCTGCTGCGTCACGCTGGCGAGCGCGCTGCTCGCCTTCCCCGTCGCGTATTACATGGCGCGCTACGCCAAGGGCTGGAAAAAAGGCCTGTTTTATGTGGCCGTGATGCTGCCGATGTGGGCGAGCTATATCGTCAAGGTCTATGCGTGGACCGTGATTCTCGCGCAAGGCGGCATACTCTACTGGCTGATCGACATGCTGCATCTGCGCGGCGCGCTCGATGCGCTGCTGCGTGTGCCGGTGATTGGCGGCGATTCGCTGTCGACTTCGAATATCGGCCGCTTTCTGGTGTTCACCTATATCTGGCTGCCGTTCATGATCCTGCCGATCCAGGCCGCCATCGAACGCATTCCCGGCAACCTGCTGCAAGCCTCCGCCGATCTGGGCGCGCATCCGGGCCAGACCTTTCGCACCGTGGTGCTGCCGCTGGCGTTTCCGGGCATTGTCGCGGGTTCGATCTTCACGTTTTCGCTCACGCTCGGCGACTACATCATCCCGCAACTGGTCGGCCCGAGCGGGCTCTTTATCGGCACCATGGTCTATACGATGCAAGGCTCGATCGGCAACGTGCCGATGGCCGCCGCCTTCACCGTCGTGCCGATGCTGCTGATCGGCGTGTATCTCGTCATCGCCCGCCGACTCGGAGCCTTCGATGCACTCTGACGCCCAACCCTCGCGCCTGTTGCGCTGCGCCGCCTGGGGCGGCCTCGCCTTCCTGCATCTGCCGATTCTGGTGGTCGCGCTCTACGCGTTCAACACCGAAACCAGCGCGTTCAGCTTCCCGCTCAAGGGCTTCACGCTGCACTGGTTCGCCGATGCCTTCGCCCGCGACGATATGCTCGACGCCGCGTGGCTCTCCGTGAAAGTGGCGGCGCTCGCCACGCTGCTGGCCGTGATCCTCGGCACGGCGGCCGCGGGCGCGCTTTATCGGCGCAACTTCTTCGGCAAGGAAGCCATCACTTTCGCGCTGATCCTGCCGATTGCGCTGCCGGGCATCATCACCGGCATCGCGCTGCTTTCGGCGTTCAAGACCGCGAATCTCGATCTGGGCTTCTGGACCATTGCCGTCGGTCATGGCACCTTCTGCGTGGTGATGGTCTACAACAACGTGGTCGCGCGGATGCGCCGCATGCCCGCCAGCCTGATCGAAGCTTCCATGGACCTGGGCGCGGACGGCTGGCAGACCTTCCGCCATATCGTGCTGCCGCAGATCGCCACGGCTTTGCTGGCGGGCGCGATCCTCGCCTTCGCGCTGAGCTTCGACGAAATCATCGTCACGACGTTCACGGCAGGACAGGAACGCACGCTGCCGATCTGGCTGCTCAACCAGCTCTCGCGGCCGCGCGACGTGCCCATTACCAACGTGGTCGCGCTGCTGGTGATGGCCGTCACGATGATTCCGATTTTTGGCGCGTGGTACCTCACGCGCGACACCGAAAGCACGGCAGGCAGCAGCCGCTAAACCCTCAGGCACCCATAGCCCATCCAGTCACCACGAGAAATCACATGGAAAAATCGTTGCAAACCAGCCTTTTGATCGGCGGCGAATTCGTGCCGGGCCAGGGCAGCAAGGAAAACATCTTCAACCCGTCGACGGGCGAAGTGATCGCGCTCGTAGCCGAAGCCTCGCTCGAACAGGTGCAGGCCGCCACGGCCGCCGCGAGCCATGCGTGGCCCAAATGGTCGCGTAGTACACCGAAGGATCGTGCGACGCTGCTGCTCAAGCTCGCCGATGCCATCGAAGCGCGCGCCACCGAATTCGCGCGGCTCGAATCGCTGAATTGCGGCAAGCCCTACCTGGGCGCGCTCAACGACGAAATCCCCGCCGTCGCCGATGTATTCCGCTTCTTTGCAGGCGCGTGCCGCACGCAGCACGGCCCGATCGCCGGCGAATATCTCGAAGGCCACACCAGCATGATCCGCCGCGATCCTGTTGGCGTGGTGGCATCCATCGCGCCCTGGAACTATCCGCTGATGATGGCTGCGTGGAAGCTCGCGCCCGCCGTGGCCGCGGGCAACACGGTCGTGCTCAAGCCTTCGGAGCAGACGCCGCTCACCACGCTCAAGCTCGCCGAATTGATCGCGTCGATCTTTCCCGCAGGCGTCATCAACGTCGTGACGGGTCGCGGCGACACCGTGGGCGCGCCGCTCATCACGCAGCCGCAGGTGCGCATGATCTCGATCACCGGCGATGTCTCCACGGGCCAGCGCATTCTGGAAGCGGCGTCGCGAACGGTGAAACGCACGCATCTGGAACTGGGCGGCAAGGCGCCCGTGATCGTATTCGACGATGCCGATCTCGACGAAGTCGTCGCGGGCTTGCGCACGTTCGGCTTCTACAACGCGGGCCAGGATTGCACGGCCGCGTGCCGCGTCTACGCCGAAGGCAAGATCTACGACAAACTGGTGGCCGACCTGTCGAGCGCCGTCGGTTCGATCCGTTATGGCGAGCAGCATATGGAAGGCGTGGAAATGGGCCCGCTGATCTCCGAGCGCCAGCGCGGACGCGTCGCGAGTTTCGTCGAGCGCGCCGCCAGCCAGAAGCACATCGAAATCACCACGGGCGGCAAGATTGCCGATACGCGCGGTTTCTTCTACGAACCCACCGTCATTGCGGGCGCGCGTCAGGACGACGAAATCGTGCGCCGCGAAGTGTTCGGGCCGGTGGTTTCGGTGACGCGTTTCGAAGGCACGGAGCAGGCCATCGACTGGGCCAACGATTCGGATTTCGGCCTCGCCAGTTCGGTCTGGACCCGCGACGTCAACAAGGCGTTCAAGGTGGCAGCCGAACTGCAATACGGCTGCACGTGGATCAATACGCACTTCACGCTGGTCAGCGAAATGCCGCACGGCGGCATGAAACGTTCGGGCTACGGCAAGGATATGTCGATGTTCGCGCTGGAGGAGTACACCTGCGCGCGGCATATCATGGCGCGCTTTTCGTAATCGCAACGCGCCGGGCCGCTTGCCCGGCTTCGCCCTCCTGGATGTTGCGAAGCGTTATGCTTGCTGATCGCTCGAGTGAGCGTCGAGCCAGGATCAATCAAGGAGGGCAACCGGCATGGACAGCAAGGTGACCGTAGCAGGCGTAGTCGGCACGGGGTTGATGGGCGTGGGCATCGCGACGCAATGCGCGCTGCACGGGTTGCGTACGATCGTCCACGACGTCGATGCCGCGCGCCTCGCAAGCGTGAGCGCAAAAGCCGAAGCGGTCCTCGACGAACTGATCGACACAGGCCGGATCGATGCGGATGCACGCGCGGCAGCGTTATCGCGTATCGAAACGAGCGCGCAACTCGACGTAATGGCGCAGGCGCAATTCGTATTCGAAGCCGTGCCCGAAGTGCTCGATCTCAAGCACGCGCTCTACGCGCAACTCGACGCCGTGCTCGCCCCCGATGCGATTTTCGCCAGCAACACCAGCGGCTTCGAACCCGATCTGCTCGCTCGCGCCTTGAGCGCGCCCGAGCGCTTTGTGATTGCGCATTTCTGGAATCCGCCGCATATGATTCCGCTCGTCGAAGTCGTGCCGGGCAGCGCCACCGCGCCCGACGTCACGGCGCGCACCGAAGCCTTGATGAGCGCCATCGGCATGGAACCGGTGGTGCTCGCGAAAGCGATTCCGGGTTTTGTCGGCAACCGGCTGCAATTCGCGGTGCTGCGCGAGGCGCTCAATATCGTGCGTTCGGGCGCGGCGAGCCCGCAAGTGGTCGATCGCGTGATGAAGGCGTCGCTGGGGCGGCGTTGGGGTATCGTCGGGCCGTTCGAGGGCGCGGATATGGGCGGGCTCGATACGTTCGTCGATATTTCATCGCATCTGATGCCCGAACTCGCGAAGGACGAAGGCGTGATCGATCTGCTGCGCGAGCAGGTGAGCGCGGGACGCGTGGGCGTGCGCAGCGGCGCGGGCTTCTACGACTGGGACGACGCGCATCTCGCACGCGTGAAAGCCGCGCGGCGCAAGCTGATTGCAGGCGGCTAGGTGCGCTCGCGCAACTGGTTGTTATAGGCGCTGTCGAGCGCGATGCGTATGCGGAACATGCCGTCCGTCATGCGCGTGCGACCCGGCTGCGCGGGCAGCAGGGTCAGCAGCCCTTTGACGATATAGAGCAACATCAGCGCGCCGAGCAGATCGCCGCCGAACATCATGCTGTAGCTCTCCAGCAGATTCGGCGTCGAACCGGCCAGCGCGAACCAGACGTGATGCAAGGTGGAATTCGTGAAGGCAACCGCGAAAGCCAGCACGAGCAGGCGCCGCGCCGAGAGATTCGCCAGCGACGCCTTGAGGCCATAGCGCTCCAGCGCCAGCCGGTAAACCGCATACGGTCCCACCGAACTGATCACCGCGCCAGCAATCGCGCGCGCCGGGTCGTGCGGAAAATAATGGAAAAAATCGACCAGCAGCGCAGAAATCAGCAGGCCGATCGCGCCATCGACGCCTAATAGCAGCGTGCTCAACAGGCGAATCCCCGTTGGCAGATAGATCCATTCGACGAAGCGCGGGAATCCGCTGTGCAGGAACAGCAATTCGTCGATCCAGAGCGTGAGCAGATAAACCGCGATCGTGCCCAGAATCGAACAGAGATGTAGACGCAGGCTGCTCATCGTGCTGTGTGAAAGCCTTTCATGAAGCGATGACGGATCGTGCTGGCGCACCGCTGCGATCATAGCTCACCCGGGATAAAAGAGAAGAAGCCGGCGCGAGGCCGGCTTCTCCGTGCTGCAACGGGCCTTGATTGGTTGTGGTTGATCGGCCCTTGTTCCCCTCGACTAACTGATATTGCGTTGTTACTTGGGCAGGGCGCCCGTGACCGAACTCAGCAGGCTCGTGACCGGCGCGAGCGCACTGCCCGAACCCGCCGCGTGCGTCGCCGTCGAGCCGATCGAGGCCACCAGGCCCGTCACCGGCGCGAGCGCGCCCGTGGCGCTCGAGCTGGCCGTGCCGCTCGTCTGGCCGGCTGTCGCCGTGCTCGCATTCGCCGCGCTGTTCGTGACGCTCACGCCCGCGCCGACTACGCCCGTCACCGCCGCCGTCACCGTGGTCGCCGATGCCAGCGTCGAGCCGAGTGCCCCCGTCGTCGCGCTAACCAGCGGCACGACCGGGTTGGTCTTCGCGATGCTGCCGAGCGTGCCCGTCAGCGTGCCAGCCGTGCCGGTGACCGTGCCGAGCGCACCGGTAATCGGCGTGATCGGGTTGGCGCTGGCGAGCGTGCTCGTCACCGTGTTGACGGTGCTGGTGAGCGGCGCGGTGGCGCTGGTGAGCGCGGTGGTGACCGTGTTCACCGCCGATGTGACCGGGGTGAGCGGGTTGCTGCCTGCCGCGCTGCCGAGCGCGCTGGTGACAGTGTTGACGACGCTCGTGATCGGCGTGAGCGGCGTGCTGCCTGCTGCATTGGCGAGCGTGCTGGTTACCGTGTTCACCGCGCTCGTTACCGGCGTCAGCGGGTCGCTGCCTGCTGCGTTGGCAAGCGTGCTCGTTACCGTGTTCACTGCGCTGGTTACCGGCGTCAGCGGGTCGCTGCTTGCTGCATTTGCGAGCGTGCTGGTCACCGTGTTCACTGCGCTCGTTACCGGCGCGAGCGGATCGCTGCCTGCCGCGTTGGCAAGCGTGCTGGTCACCGTGTTCACTGTGCTTGTTACCGGCGTCAGCGGGTCGCTGCTTGCTGCATTTGCGAGCGTGCTCGTTACCGTGTTCACTGCACTCGTCACTCGCGCGAGCGGGTCGCTGCCTGCTGCGCTCGATGCCGCTGAAGTCAGCGAGTTGAGCGTGCTGGCCAGCGTGCTCGATCCCGAATTCAGTGCATTGGCGACAATGCCCGTCGTCGAATCGACGGTATTCGCGACATTCGCCGTCGTCGTACCGGACGCCGTGCTCAGCGCGCCCACTTCGGTGTTAACCGCGTTTGCGAGCGTGCTGGTCGTGGCGTTGACCGTGTTCGCGAGATTGCCCGTGGTGGCGTTCGCTGCGTTCGTGAGCGTGCTCGTCGCCGCATTGGCAACGTTCGTGACAGGCGCAAGCGGGTCGCCACTAGTCGCTCCAGACAGAGCGTTCGTTACGGTGTTCACTGCGTCGGTGACCGGAACGAGCGGATCGCTACCTGCTGCGTTAGCCAGCGTGCTTGTCACCGTGCTCACTGCGCTCGTCACCGGAGCAAGCGGATCACTACTGCCAGCACCCGACAATGCGCCAGTAATCGTACTCAACGCGCCAGTCACAGGCGCAAGCGGGTCGCTGCCCGACGCTCCCGACAACGCACCGGTAACCGCGCTCACAGCGCCAGTCACCGGGGCAAGCGGATCGCTGCCCGATGCACCCGACAACGCGCCAGTAATCGTGCTCACCGCACCGGTCACAGGCGCGAGCGGATCGCTACCGCCTACACCCGACAATGCGCCAGTAACCGCGCTCACCGCACCAGTCACCGGAGCAAGCGGATCACTACTGCCAGCACCCGACAATGCGCCAGTAATCGTACTCAACGCGCCAGTCACAGGCGCAAGCGGGTCGCTGCCCGACGCTCCCGACAACGCACCGGTAACCGCGCTCACAGCGCCAGTCACCGGGGCAAGCGGATCGCTGCCCGATGCACCCGACAACGCGCCAGTAATCGTGCTCACAGCGCCAGTCACAGGAGCGAGCGGATCGCTACCGCCTGCACCCGACAGCGCACCAGTAACCGTACTCACAGCGCCAGTCACAGGCGCAAGCGGGTCGCTGCCCGATGCACCCGACAACGCACCAGTAACCGTACTCACCGCGCCAGTCACAGGAGCAAGCGGATCACTCCCACCCGCGCCCTGCAACGCCCCCACCAACCCGCCGAGTTGCGCGAGCGGCTGCCCGCCGTAATTCACCGCGAGCCCAGCCGCGCCGCCCACCGCCACGGTGACGTCGTTGCCCGTCGCCACGCCGACGATACCGCCGCCAATCACAATCGTTCCCGGCGTGGCGCCTGCTCCGGCCGCCGCCCCCACTGCCACGCCCCCCTGCGCCGTCGAATCCGCCCGTGCTGCACCGCTGGCCGCCGCGGCGAAAACTGCCGCGGTGCACAACGCCATCGTGGTGATTCGCGTCTTCACGTTGTTCCCCATCGCTAGTCTCTCTTTAGGTTGGTTATCGCAGCGGTCGGCTGCGGGACCACACACTGCAGAGACCATGCCAACGCGAGCAAACTGGCCACAACACGTAACGACGGCACATTCACGACATCAAAATCGATGCAGTCAATGCGAATTGATTAGACGTAACAGGGAAATCCACCGACGTTACGAAATTGCGTAACGTGACATGAGCGCCAACACGAGAGGGATAGGAGCGCAAAGAAAGTTGCGAGTGCAGCGAGACGGTCGATATCGCGGAAGCGAATCGCGAAATGGGAGAAAAACTATTCGCCGATACGAAAACAAAAACGCACTACCGATTATTTAAATCGCAAAACACAGACACAGCTCCCGGCATATCCGGCGAGGATGACCGAGACGAAATGTTCGCGCAACCTACCCATATGAACAGGTCGAAAATGATCTGCAAACCATCCGCGCAACTTTCAAAAAACGCCGCGGCTCATCCGCAGAAATCACGATCCAATTATGCGAATTCCCTTTCGCATCGATTAACAAATTCGCGCTGAATATCGAATTCGCATGGCGTTTCATTACCCAGGTTTACCGGTGTTACGGCCAGCCCCGTAACACGGAACATGAGCCATTACGTTACGCCCAATGTCGCGCGCATCGTTACGTTCGTTGTGCGCACATCGGTCTCTCGCACGGCAGCAAAGCGCTCAAACGTAATCGCCTTGCAACGCCCGCCCCATAACGATCCGGCACCCGTCGCGACCTTCCCGCTGCGATTCCTCAGTCGAAATGGCACACCTGTTGCGTTAGAAGCAGTGCAGCAATCGGGCACAGCGTCGGTACAAGGCGCAAGCGGCCGCCTCTCACGGCCGCGCCCGACCTTCGGCCTGGAGGGGACAAGTTTTCAAGCCACGGGCCGGCACATTGCAGGCGGCGCGACGCATCGGTACGCGGCGCGGCCCTGGCGAAATCGAGTGCAGCCATCCTGGATGCGATGCGCCCAACAGGCGTCATTTCGCTATCCGGCCGGCTGCGGGTGCGTTCGTCGCGTTCGTCTTTCTGGCATTACATGCGGGGGGAAAATCTCATGTCCGTCGAGAAGCAGGTATTGCCACTACCGGGTGGCCTCAAAGTCTATGTCGAGCATCATTGCTTCGATCCGTCGTTCGATACCGTGCTGCTGGTCAATGGCGCACTGGCGACCACCGCGTCGTTCGGCCAGACCATCCGCTATCTGGGCGAACGCGTGAATGCGCTCTGCTTCGATCTGCCCTACGCGGGCCAGTCGCGCGAGCACAACGTCTGCGACTACGCGCTCACCAAGGACGACGAAGTCGACATCCTCATGCACATCGCCGATCGCTTCCGTCCGGCGTACCTGCTGTCGGTTTCGTGGGGCGGCGTGGCCTCGCTGTTCGCACTCGCGCGCGGTTGCGCCAGCGTGCGCCGCGCGGCCATCGCGTCGTTCTCGCCGTTCCTCAACGCCGCAATGACCGATTACGTCACCCGCGCGCGCGACCACATCGCCGCTGGCGAAAACCTGCAGGCGGCGCAGCTGCTCAACGACACCGTGGGCCGCCATCTACCGCGCATCATGAAGCTCTACAACTACCGCTACCTCACGCGTCTGCCGCGCGACGAACAGGATCAGGTGGCCTTCCACGTCGATCAGATTCTGGCGATGGAACCGGAGCGCTATCTGAATGAGTTTCGCCATATCGATTGCGACGTGAAATTCGTCAACGGCGATCTCGACGACTACACCACTGCCGCCGATGTGCGACGCCTCGGCGATTACGTGCGCCACGCCGAATTCTCGACGATTCGCGGCGCAGGCCATTTCCTCGATCTCGAAGGCCGCGCGCAGCAGGAACAGATGCGCACGGTGCTGTGCGACTTCTTCTGCGGCGAGCGCGAGACCTTCACGCCCATCGCACCGATCCCGCAGCTTTCGCCGGTCGCCAACTCCAGCGTGCCGCAGCGCCTGCCGTTCCAGGTGCCCGTACTTTCCTGAGCCGCAACGCTCGAACCCATCGTCAAGGCCCGCTCATGAATATCGTGCAAAGTATCGCCATCGTCGTACCGTGGCTTCTGTGGCTTGCGTACTGGATCGCGACGGCGCAAGCCGTCAAGACCACCGCGCGCAAGGAAGCGCGCAGCGCGCGCACCTGGCAGTCGATTCCGCTGATCGTGGGCGGCGCGCTCGTGATCCTGCCCGATCCATCGCTTGATGCGCTGCTGCCGGACTGGTCGCATCTGGGCGCAGTGCAGTTCGGCGGACTCGCGCTGCTCGTGGCTGGCTTGCTGTTTTCGGTGTGGGCGCGCCTGCATCTGGGCACGAACTGGAGTGTGTCCGTGACGCTCAAGGAAGGCCACGAACTGATCCGCAGCGGCCCGTATGCGCTCGTGCGCCACCCGATCTACACCGGTTGCCTGATCGCGCTCGCGGGTTCCGCGGTCATCGGCGAAACGTGGCGCGGCGCGCTGGGCGTCGTGCTGATTTTCGCCTCGCTGGCCTTCAAGGTGCGTGTCGAGGAAAGCTGGCTCACCGGTCATTTCGGCGATGCCTACGCGCGCTACCGCCGCGAAGTCGCCGCGCTGATTCCCGGCATCTACTGACGCGCGCGGCGGCCCGATGGCACAGATCATCATCACGGCGATCGGTTCGGCGGGCGACGTGCATCCGCTGCTCGGTGTCGGCCGTGCGCTGGCTGCGCGCGGTCATCGCGTCGTGTTCTGCACGCATCCGCCATTCGAGTCGGCGGTGCGTCGCGAGGGCTTCGATTTCGTCGCGATCGGCCTTGCCGAAGACTACGCGGCCGCGCTCGCGAATCCTGCACTCTGGCATCCGCGTACCTCGTTCAAGACGTTGTGGGCCTTGATTGCGCCCGTGCTGGAACCGCATTACGAGGCGCTGCACGCCAGGCTCGACGCGAATACGGTCCTGGTGGGCACACTCTGGGCCTTCTCCGCGCGCCTCTTGCAGGAGCAATACGGCACGCCGTACGTGTCCGTACAGGTTTCGCCATCGACACTGCTTTCGGCGCACGCGCCGCCCGCCCACAAGCGCCTGACGATTCCACGCGGCCTGCCTTTGCCGATCAAGACCGCGCTGATGACGCTGATCGAGCGCGCCGTACTCGACGCCGTGTGCGGCCCGCATCTGAACGCCTTGCGCGCGAAGCTCTCGCTGCCGCCCGCGAAGCGCATCCTCGGCCGCTGGCTGCATTCGACCGATGGCGTGCTCTGCCTCTTTCCCGACTGGTTCGCGCCGCCGCAGCCCGACTGGCCCGCGCAGCACACGCTCAGCGGCTTCCCGCTCTTCAACGATCTCGACGACGGCGCGCCCGACGCCGAACTCGAAGCCTTCCTGGCCGCCGGCGAGCCGCCCGTGATCTTCACCGCCGGATCGACGCTGGTGGACGGCGCGCACTACGCGCAAGCGGTCCTGCACGCCTTGCGCGCGACCGGCACGCGCGGCCTGCTGCTAGGCGGCGACAGCGCCCCCGACGATGCCCAGCGCGACCGCGATATGCCGCGCCAGCGTCTGCTGCATCGACGTTATGTGCCGTTGCGCGCGCTGCTGCCGCGTTGCCGCGCGCTCGTGCATCACGGCGGTATCGGCACCGCGTCGCTCGCGTTCGAAGCGGGCATTGCGCAAGTGGTCACACCGTTCGCGCACGATCAGTTCGACAATGCGCAGCGTGTCGCCGATGCGGGCTGCGGCGTGCGTCTGGATGCGCCGTTCACGAACGCCGCGTTGGCGCACGCGCTCGCCCGCGTGCTGCATGATTCGCGCATCGCCACGCGCTGCGCACAGACGCGCGGCAAGCTCGCGGCCTCGCCCGACGGTTGCGCCGAAGCGGCGCGCTTCATCGAACGTTTCGCGCCATCGGCTACGCAGGAACCGGCGCATCAGCCAGCGCACGAAGCCGTGCCTGCGCCCATGCTCGCGGTGGTTCGCGCATGAGCGCCGCACCGTCCTTCGCGCTGCCGGAACGCCACGCCACGCGCGGCTTGCGCCTTGCCTTGCTGACCTTCGCGCTCTCGCTGGCCACCTTTATCGAAGTGCTCGACTCGACGGTCACCAACGTGGCCGTGCCCGCTATTTCGGGCAGCCTGGGCGTCGCGAACAGCCAGGGCACGTGGGTGATCAGTTCGTACTCGGTGGCGGCCGCCATCGCCGTGCCGCTGACCGGCTGGCTCGCGCGCAGAATCGGCGAAACGCGGCTTTTTATCGGCGCGGTGCTGCTGTTCACGCTCACCTCGCTGATGTGTGCGCTCGCCGCCGATCTGCACGTGCTGGTGATCTGCCGCGCCTTGCAGGGACTCTGCTCCGGGCCGATGGTGCCGCTCTCGCAAACCATCCTGCTGCGCACCTTCCCGAGCGACAAACGCACGCTTGCGCTCGCGCTATGGGGCATGACCGTCTTGCTCGCGCCGATCTTCGGCCCCGTGGTGGGCGGCTATCTGATCGACGCGTTCTCGTGGGAATGGATCTTCCTCATCAATTTGCCGATCGGGCTTTTCTCTTTCGTTGTCTGCGCAACCATGCTGCGGAAGGACGCAAAGCGCGGCGAACGCGTGCCGGTCGATTACATCGGCATCGCGCTGCTTGTGATCGGCGTGGGCGCATTGCAGGCGATGCTCGATCTCGGCCACGACGCGGGCTGGTTCGACTCCACGCTGATCGTTACGCTGGCGATCGTCGCCGCGCTCGCGCTGGTGTCGCTACTGCTCTGGGAGGCCGGCGAAGCGCAGCCCGTGATCGACCTGAGCCTCTTTCGCGATCGCACGTTCTCTTTCTGCGTACTCATCATCTCGCTTGGCATGGCGAGTTTCTCGGTGGTGGGCGTGGTGTTCCCGCTCTGGCTGCAGGCCGTGATGGGCTACGACGCATTTCATGCGGGGCTCGCCACCGCGCCGCTCGGCATTCTTGCGCTGGTGTTCTCGATCCTCGTCGGCCTGTACGCGCATCGCTTCGACGCGCGCGTGCTCGCCACCTTCGGCTTTCTCGTGTTTGCCGCCGTACTCTGGTGGGACACGCATTTCACGCTGACGATGACGTTCACGCAGATCGTCACGCCGGGGCTGATTCAGGGCATTGGCCTGCCCTGCTTTTTTATTCCGCTCACGGCCGCCACGCTCTCGCGCGTGCCCGATCACAAACTGGCTTCCGCATCGAGCCTGTCGAATTTTCTGCGCACGCTGGCCGCCGCTTTCGGCACCGCGATGAGCGTCACGCTCTGGGATCATCGCGCGACGTTTCACTATGCAACGGTTTCGCAATCGGTCACGAAAGAATCGGGCGGCACGCAGCATTTCGTCGATACGCTGCATGCGATGGGCGTGACCGGTGCGCGCGAACTGGGCGCGCTGCATCAGATCACGATGCAGCAGGCCTTCATGATGGCAACGAGCGATATGTTCTTCATGGCCAGCGTCACCTGCGTGCTGCTGGCCGCGTTGATGTGGCTGACACGACCTAAACGGGGCGCGGCAATGACCATCGGCCACTGAATTAAAAACACACAACGATAACAACACATCAAACCACGAAAGGAACCACGCGATGCGGGCAGGTGCACTCGTCATTCTCTTTCACCCGAGCGGCGAACAGCTCGCGCGGCTACGCGCGTTGCGTGAAGCGTGCGCGGCGCTCGTGGTCATCGACAATACGCCTCAGGCCGACGCAAGCGCGCGCGAAGCCGCCAGGCGCGACGGCTATACGCTGATCCATCACGGCAATCGCAGCGGCATTGCGGGCGCTTATAACGTGGGGCTGACGCATCTGTTTGCGCGCGATCCGAAGATCGACGCCGTGGCGTTGTTCGACCAGGACTCCGTGGTCCCGCCCGCCTATTTCCCGACGATGGACGCACTCGCCGTGCGGCTCGCCGGACGCGCATTCATCGCCGGGCCGCGTATCTTCGATGAAAACGACGGCCGTTTTCTGCCCGAACTCGCGACCAACGGTATTGGCGTGCGTCGTTTGCAGGTAGACACGCAACAAGGCACGCCGGCGCCCATTCGTTGCGCGTTCCTGATTTCGTCGGGCAGCTTTGTGTCGCGCGAAGCGTGGAAAGCGCTCGGACGCTTCGACGAAGCGCTGTTCATCGATCACGTCGATACCGAATACTGCTTTCGCGCGCTCGCACGCAACGTGCCGCTCTATCTCGTGCCCGCGCTGGTGTTGCGCCATCGCATCGGTGCAAAGGCGCGGCGACGTGTTGGCCCGCTGGAAATCGCCACGATGAATCATGCGTGGACGCGCCGTTATTACAGCGCGCGCAACGCCATGCAGATTGCGATTCAATATGGCCCGCGCTTTCCTGTCGCACTCGTGCCGAACCTGCTGACGCTCTGGCAGATCGTTCAGATCGTGTTGGGCGAACAGGACAAGCGCGCCAAACTCAAAGGGATCTTTTACGGTTTGCTCGACGGCTTTTTAGGCCGGCTCGGCCCGCTCGATGCTTCGCAGCCGCGCTGGATTCGCCGCGTCACGCTTCAGGAGCGACGCGGATGAACACGCC
Organism: Paraburkholderia sp. J69-1; assembly: GCF_905220255.1. Classification (NCBI taxonomy): domain Bacteria; kingdom Pseudomonadati; phylum Pseudomonadota; class Betaproteobacteria; order Burkholderiales; family Burkholderiaceae; genus Paraburkholderia; species Paraburkholderia sp. J69-1. Next base: position 67,241 of record NZ_CAJMZG010000014.1, read on the forward strand.
GAAAAGTGCCTTTTTAATGGCCCTCTGCGCTGCAACGCTGCTGGTCTGCGGCTGCGCGCCGACCATCATGCCTGCCTTGCAACCGCACACGACCGACGTGAACGCGCTCTCGCGCACCATGGCCGACACGCCGCAATCCGCCAGCGCCACGGCCTGGCCCGCGCCCGACTGGGTGCGCCAGTTCGGCGATCCGCAACTCGATCAACTGGTCGCGGAAGCTTATGCACACAACCCCGACCTGCAGATCGCGAAAGCCCGCATTGGCGTGGCGCAGTCGCAATTGCAGCAGTTTTCATCGCTGACCGGACTGACGGCGACAGCAGGCGCAAGCGTCAACAAGGCGCGCATGCCGCAATCGAACGGCGTCGCCAATGTCTCCGCCAACGGCTACGACGTACCGGTGCAGTTATTTAGCGATCCTGTTCAATCGCCATCCTCCATTTTCGTGGGACTCAATTATCAGCTCGATCTCTGGGGACGCAATGCTGCGGCCACACGCGGCCTTCTCTCGTTGCGCGATGCCGCGCGAGTCGATGCGGAACAGGCCCGCCTGACGCTGGCGATTGCCATCGTCTCGCTCTATTGCGATCTCGACCAGGCCTACGCGCTGCACGATCTGTGGATCGAAAAACGCGACGCGAGCGACCAGATCACGGCGGTGTTACGCGAGCGCGCAGCGCGCGGCATCGACAACGGCTACGACGCCGACGATGCCGCCGTGCGCCGCAACAAGCTCATCACGCAGATCGAACTCGCCGACGAACGCATTCAACTCGCCCAGTTGCAACTGGGCGTGCTCTCCGGCGGCGGCCCCGAGCGCGGCCTTTCGCTGACGCGGCCGCGCCCCGCCAATCTCGTCGATACCCCGCTGCCCTCGCGTCTTTCCGCGGATCTGCTCGGGCGACGGCCCGATATCGTCGCGGCGCGTTTGCGCGTGGAAGCCTCGTATGCCGCCATCGACGGCACACGCGCCGAGTTCTATCCCGACGTCAATCTCGTGGGCTTCGCCGGTCTGCTCGCGCTCACGCCCGGCGCGATGTTCTCGCGCCAGGCGCTCGCGGGCTCGGTTGGGCCGGCCGTGTCGCTGCCGGTCTTCGATCGCGGCCGTCTCAAGGCGAAACTCTCGGGCGACGCCGCCAATGCCGATGTCGCCATCGGCCTCTATAACAAGACCATCGACTCGGCGCTGGGCGACGTCGCGCGCACGCTGGTCTCGCTCAAGACCGTGGACCGCCTCGTGAGCGGCGAGCGCGATGCCGCCGACGCCGCGCAGCGCTACGTCTCGATCGCCGAAGAGCGGCACCGGCGCGGCCTGCTGATGCAAAAGGACGTGAACACCGCGAAGCTCACGCTTTACGACGAACGCGCGCAACTGATCGATCTGCAGGCGCAACGGCGCACGCTGCGGGTGGCGTTGATCGGCGCACTGGGCGGCGGCTTCGACGAACGCACGCTGCCGGGACCGGCGATCTCGCACTTCGATGTGGCGTTTCCCTCGCATGACCGATTGACAGATCGGGCCGCAGATAAGCCCGGCGATCAAACCAACCTCACGCATTTCAATTAAATGCACCACGACCACACCAACCTGCACCCCGATCCCGCCACGTTCGGCACGGATGCGGCCGCACTCGCCCGCAAGCGCGCGACGCGCAAACGGCGCTTCGCGATCTTCGGCTCGGTGGCGGCCGTGACGGCCATCGCCGCCGCGCTCTACTGGTACACCGCGGCGCGCTTTCGCGAAGACACCGACGATGCCTATGTCGCCGGCAACGTCGTGCAGATCGCCGCGCAAACGGCGGGCACGGTCATCGACGTCCTCGCCGCCGATACGCAACGCGTGCGCGCCGGCCAGCCGCTCGTGCAACTCGACGACGCCGAAGCGTCCGTCGCCCTGGCACAGGCAAAGGCGCAACTCGCGCAAGCCGTGCGGCAGACCGCCAACGCGCGCTATTCGGCGACGATGTACGCCGAAGCGGTCAAGGCGCGTCAAGCCGATCTGGACCTTGCGCAGCGTGCGTTGGCAGCGCGCGATCATGCTTCGGTGGAAGTGGTTTCGCCCGAAGAACTGGCTCGCGCACGCGCGGCGGTGACCGGCGCGCAGGCCCAGCTTGGCGCCGCGCAGGCGCAACTGGATGCAGCGCGCGCGATGGGCAGCCGCCTCGCCGTCGAAGACAATCCGGGCGTCATTCAGGCCGTCGCGCAATTCAAGCTGGCATGGCGCAATCTGAAGCGCACCACCATCGTCGCGCCTATCGACGGCGTGGTGGGACAGCGCACCGTGCAGATCGGTCAGCAGGTCGGGCCCGGTCTCGCGCTGCTGTCGCTCGTGCAATTGCACGGCTTGTGGGTGGAGGCCAATTTCAAGGAAGGGCAGATTCGCAATATGCGCGTGGGTCAACCCGTCGTCATTAATTCGGATATCTATGGATCGAAGGTGAGCTATCGCGGGCGCGTGGAAGGGTTCTCCGCTGGCACGGGCAGCGCGTTTTCGATGCTGCCGCCGCAGAACGCCGCGGGCAACTGGATCAAGGTCGTGCAGCGCGTGCCCGTCGTGATTTCGATCGACCCGGACGATCTCGCTGCACATCCCTTGCGTATCGGGTTATCGATGAAAGTACGTGTGGATACGCACGAACGCGATGGACATCTGCTCGATTCGGATACGCCGTTAGCCGCGCTCGCCACGCGTGTGCACGACGGTGTGGCAAGCGAAGCGCAAGCGGCGGCGGAGAACGTAATCCGCGAAAATCGGGGCAATTGAAAGCGCGCGGATGTGCCGGGCTTATGCCTCAATACCAAGGCACATCCGTCACCTCCGCCCCCGTCACCTTGACGATGAACTCCAGAAACGCCCGCACTTTCGCCGATGGATGCCGCCGCGACGGATAAAGCGCGTAAAGCGGAAAACGCTCGTCGGGCCAGTCGGGAAACAGATCGACCAGCTTGCCGCTATCGAATAGCGGTTGCGTGCCCAGCGCCATGATCTGCGCGATTCCGTGTCCGGCCAGACACGCGCCATGCATCGTCGATACATCGTTGACGGTCAGCCGCCCGCGCGCGGCAATCACCACTTTCCTGCGCGGCCGGTGAAACTCCCACACGAACGGCCGCCCCGTTTCTGGATCGCGGAACTGGATGCATTCGTGCGGTTCGCGCTCGAGGTCAGCAGGCTTGAGCGGCCTGCCGCGCTTCTTCAGATAGCCCGGCGAAGCCGCAGTGACGATGCGCGTCTCCAGCAGCTTGCGCGCCACCAGCGTTGACGGGCGCGGCACGCCGAAACGCACCGCCAGATCGAAGCCATCCGCGATCATGTCGCCGAGTTCGTCGCGCGTGATGAGGTCCAGCTCAAGCTCCGGGTAGCGCTCGACAAATTGCCCGATGCGCGGGCTCAGCACGATCTTCGAGAAAAACGGGTCGACATTCACGCGCAGTTTGCCGCGCACGGCGTTCGCCCCGCCCGCTGCGCTAGCCGCCGCCTGCTCCAGACCTTCGAGCAGCGGCACGACCTGTTCGTAGAGACGACGGCCTTCGTCGGTGAGCGTGACGGTGCGCGTCGTGCGATCGAACAGGCGAATGCCGAGCCGCGCCTCCAGCCGCGCCACCGAACGGCTCACGCCCGATTGCGACATATCGAGCCGCTCCGCCGCGCCCGCGAAACTGCCGCTATCGACGATAGCGGTCAGCACGCCCATACCGTTGAGAATGCGTTCGTCGAAGGACATCGTGGTTTCCTCTTCCATGGCTACGCGTTGTAGCGTCATGCCATTGTGTCATGAATCAAATGCCATTCATGTCATGGATTCCCGGGCCCGCCGCGCACACAATCCAGTCCGTCGAATCCTTTTATTCCATTTCCGAACTGGAGCAAGCTGATGTTTGCAATTACAGGCATGACAGGTCAGGTTGGCGGCGCGCTCGCGCAGACGCTCATCGAACAGCAGCAAGCCGTGCGCGCCGTGGTGCGCAACGCGCAAAAGGCCGCAACATGGGCCGCGCGCGGCTGCGAAATCGCAGTCGCCGATATGAACGACAGCGCGGCATTGCGCCAGGCCTTCGAAGGCGCACAGGGCGTGTTCGTGCTGCTGCCGCCGGTCTTCGATCCGTCACCGGATTTCGCCGAATCGAAACGCACGATCGCCGCCTTGCACGAGGCGCTGCGCGCCGCGAGGCCGCAACGCGTGGTCGTGCTCTCGACCATCGGCGCGCAGGCAACGCAACCGAATCTGCTCAATCAGCTTGGCCTGATGGAAACGGCCTTGAGTCAATTGCCGATGCCGGTCGCCTTTTTACGCGCGGCCTGGTTCTTCGAAAACGCCGCATGGGACGTGGCATCCGCACGCGAATCGGGCGTGATCGAAAGCTGGCTGCAACCGCTCGATAAACCGGTGCCGATGGTCTCCACCGCCGACATCGGCCGCGTAGCCGCGCAGTTGTTGCAGCAAACCTGGACCGGCGTGCGCGTGGTGGAACTGGAAGGACCGCGCCGCGTCACGCCCAACGACATCGCCGCAGCCTTCGGTACGGCACTCGGCAAGCCGGTGAAAACAACCGCCGTTCCGCGCGATCAGTGGGAAGCGCGCTTTCTTGCTCAAGGCATGCATCATCCTGGCCCGCGCATGCAGATGATCGACGGCTTCAACGAAGGCTGGATCGAATTCGAGGCGCCAGCCGAATCGCTCAAGGGTCGCGTCACGCTGGAAGCTGCCATCAAGGAACTCGTTGCACGCAACGCGTGATGCCGCCCCTCGGCCGCGAAACTGGCCTTGCGCTGGCTTCAATATGGCGAACCGGTCATCTGCGCAGGTTTATGCATGCTGCGGGGAACGTTCGCTGCCCGATGCGCTCGTACGGGCATGGGCAGCGTGACATCGCGGGGGCTGAATTCAATGCGCGCGCACCTGTCACGTTGCCTTCCATACCTTTCATCGAACGATCGCGTTCACGGCTGCGCGCGATCTGCTTGCTGTCGAGGGACACATGGAAGCGCGTCAGGGGCGTTCTATCGAAGTCGATTTTTTCCGCGGTATCGTGCTGATCGTGATCGTGCTCGATCACATTCCGGGCAGCGCGCTCTCGCATGTGATGTTGCATGCGTATGCCTTATGCGATTCCGCCGAGGTGTTCGTTTTTCTCGGCGGCTATGCATCGGCGGCGGCTTATATGGCGGTGCACGCGCATCGCGGCGCGAGTGCCGCCAAGGGCCGCTTCTTGCGCCGTAGCTGGGAAATCTACCGCGCCTATCTGCTGACGGCGCTGCTCACGCTGCTCTCGGGCGCGCTGCTTGCGATGCTTCATATGAATCCGCTCGCCGCCGATCTGAGCGGCTGGGGACCGTTCGCGCTGCATCCGCTGCGCGAGTCGCTGAACATTCTCGTGCTCGCACGCCAGCCGTATCTATCCAGCGTGCTGCCGATGTATGTCATATTTGCGTTGTGCGTGCCCGCCGCCGTGCCGTTTGCCCGCCGCGCGCCGTTGTTCACGCTGGCCGCGAGCCTGCTGATCTGGGTGATCGCCCCGCAGCTTGCCGCGCTGTTCAGTGCCGGACACGTCGCCGACTGGTCGTTCAATCCGTTCGCCTGGCAACTGATGTTCGTGTTCGGCATGCTGTGCCGGCTGCATCCAGTGCCCGCCGATTTCAAGGCGTCGGAGGCCGCGCGCTGGCTCGTACGTATCGCCTTCGCAGCCGTGGCGGCGTTCGCGGCGGTAAAACTGCTCGTATTGACTCAACCGTTGCCTGGAGCCATGAAACAGCATCTGGCGTTCTCCCGCGTCGTCAACTTCATCGTGATCGCGATGGTGGCCGCGTATTTCGTGCATCGCGGCACCATTGCGCGGCTGGCCGCACGCCTGCCGTCGGTGGTGACGGTCGGGCGCACGGGCCTAGTGTGTTTCGTGGGCGGCACGCTGATTTCGCTCGCCGTCGATACGGCGACACCGCACGCGCTGCACGGCGCGGCGGCGTTCGGCTCGGCACTCGCGGGCGACGCCGTGGCGATCGGCGCGACGCTGATGCTTGCGCACGCCTGGCGCGGCATGGCCGGGCGGCAGAAGGCGCGCGTGGCGAGCCACGCCGAATCCAAACGCCGGGCCGGTTGCGGATGAAGCAAAGCGGCCAGCAGGCATTCAACCGTTTGAAGGCGATCCACCACGCCGCGCTTTTACTCGCGCTCGCGCTGAGCACGCAGGCTCACGCCCAGCGCACGCCCGCGCTGCCGCTGCATTGCACCGATCTCACGGGCACGCTGTTGCCGCCGGCCAGCATCGGCCTGCCCACCGGCGGCGCGCTCGTGCAAAGCGCCTTGATGATCGGCGCGACCGCTACCGGCAATCTCGACGGCGACTATTGCCGCCTGACCGGCTTGATCCGCCCGCAGACGGCCGGCACGCCCGATATCCGCTTCGAACTCAATTTGCCGAGCCGCTGGAATGGCCGCGCAGTGCAATTCGGCGGCGGAGGCTATAGCGGCATCGTCGTGACCGGCACCGGGCCGACGCCCTTCTCGCCCGACCGCGCCCCGCTCGCACGCGGCTACGCCACCTTCGGCGACGACTCGGGCCACAACGGCGATTCCTCGCAGGCGAATTTCGGCCTGCTCGACGAAGCCGTGACCAACTTCGGTTACGCGCACCTGAAAAAAGTGCATGACGTCGCGCTCGCGCTGATCGAGCGCGGTTATGGCCGCACGCCCGAGCATATGTATTTCGCGGGCGGCTCCACGGGCGGCCGCGAAGGCTACACCGTGATCCAGCGCTATCCCGACGACTACGACGGCGTGATCGCCAACGCCCCCGCGCTGAACTTTTCGGGCGTGCGCCTGCTGGGCGTAACGGTTGGCCAGCGCGAGTACCGCACACCGGGCGGCTATCTCTCGCCGCTATTGCTGGAACATGTGTACGAACGCGCGATGCAGGTGTGCGATACGCTCGACGGCGCCGCCGACGGCATCATCAGCGATGTCGAAGGCTGCCGCGCAAAGGAAGCCGGGATCATCGAATCGCTGCGCTGCCCCGCCTATGAAGCGGGCGCGCCCGTGGCCGCCGACGAATGTCTCACGCCGCCGCAACTCGCAACGCTCGAACATCTGCGCGACGGCTTGCGCCTGCCATATCCGCTCGCCTGGAATGTGGACCGCTATCGCGGCTACAACGTCTTTCAGGGCGTGCGCTTCACCAGCATGCTGGGCCTCGCGCACGAACCCGAACGCCTGCTGCGGCCCACCTTCGTGGCGAACGGCTACCTGTTCGCGCAAGGCGATGCGTACATCAAATACTTCGTCACGCACGACCCGACCTTCGACGCGATCAACTTCGACGTGACGCGCCCGGGCCGCTATCAGCAGCGTCTTTACACGCTTTCCGCGACCATCGGCGCGATGAATCCCGACATCACGCACTACCTCGCGCGCGGCGGCAAGCTCATCACGCTGCAAGGTCTCGCCGATGAAGTCATCAGCCCGAATCAGACCATCGCCTATTACGACAGCCTGATCGCACGTTACGGCGAAGACCGCGTGGACAGCTTCATGCGGCTCTACATGGTGCCGGGTTTCCAGCACGGCAACGGCGTGTTTATTCCTTCGGTCGATCTGCTGGGCGCACTGGACGGTTGGGTCTCGCACGGCGTCGCGCCGGAAACGCTGCTCGCCACCGATATCGCACAACCCAGCAACGGGCGCACGCGCCCGCTGTGCCGCTATCCGGCGTTTCCACGCTATACGGGCAAAGGCAATCTCAATCGCGCCAGCAGCTACGTGTGCGCGACCTCGTAATTCAGGCGGCTTGCGCCTGAAACGCGGCGATCTCGCGCCACATGGCAACCGGGTTCGAGTACATCGGGAAGTGCCCGCAGTCCGCGATTTCCGCCAGCGAAACACCTTGCGCGCGCAACGAATCCCGATACGACAGCGTGGCATTCTGCGCGCCGTACATGAACAGGCGCGCAAACGGTAACGCGAGAAACTTCTGCATCAGATCGCCGTTATCGGATAGCGCCACCATCGAGCGAAAGATCGGTCCCACGGCTTGCGCGCGGACCTTGTGGCGCAGGCTCGCGGCGTAGAGCGCGCTGGCGTAGGCCGGCGCATGACGCGTGCGCTCGATGAAATCGTCGAAGAATCGTTCATCGCTTTCACGCGCGTGATCGACAATCTGGCGGCTAAGAAAACAGTCTTCGGGCGCGATATTGCCTTCGATATCGACAAAGCTCAGCACGCGTGCCGGATGCTGGTGCGCAAGCATCAGCGCGGTCAGCCCGCCCATTGAATGGCCGACCAGATGAAAGCGGGTGAAACCCACGCGCTCGATCATCGCCAATGCCGTTCGCACGAGAAAGGGAATGTCGATGCGCGAAAGATCGGCGCACCAGGTTTCGCCGCAACCCGGCGCGTCGTACGCCAGAAACGGATGACCGGCGAACTGCGCGTGTCGCACGATATCGGCGTAATCCTCTTTGGTGGAGCCGAAGCCGTGCAGAAACACAATCGGCGCTTTATCTTTATCGCCGCCGCGAAATATTGCGCTGACTTCGAGCGGCGTGCCGTCGACGCTCAACGCCACGCGCTCGTGCTTGAATTCGTGTGACATCCTCTGTTCTCCTCGGTGCTACTCGGTGCTGCTCGGTGCCATTCAGCCCGCGAGCGAGAGGCAAAATTGCTGGATGGCTGCGCAGGCTTGCGTCAGCGACGCATCGTCCAGTGCGTAGGCAATGCGGATATACGGACCCAGGCCAAATGCGCTGCCATGCACCGTCGCCACCCCGGCTTCATCGAGCAAGGCGTGTACGACGGCTTCGTCGCTATCGAGCCGCGCGCCGCTGCGCGTGGTTTTGCCGAGCAAACCTTCGCACGACGCGAACGCATAGAATGCGCCCTGCGGAATATCGCAATGCAAACCGGGCGCATCGTTCAGTTGGGCCACGACCGAATCGCGGCGGCGCTGGAATACGGCGCGCGATTGCGCGATGAAATCCTGCGGCCCCGTGAGCGCGGCCAATGCCGCATGTTGCGAAATACTCGATGCGCCCGAGGTTTGCTGGCCCTGCAATTTCTCCATCGCGTCGATCAGCCAGCGCGGCCCGGTCGCGAAGCCAATTCGCCAGCCCGTCATCGCATAGGCTTTTGAAACGCCATTCATCGTCAGCACGCGGTCGCGCAAACGCGGTTCGACCTGCGCGAGCGTGAAGAACGCCCGGCCGTCGAAAATCAGATGCTCGTAGATATCGTCCGACAAAACGAGCACTTGCGGATGCTCGAGCAGCACTTCGGCCAGCGCCTGCAATTCTGAGCGATCATAGACCGCGCCCGTGGGATTCGACGGCGAATTGAGGATCAGCCAGCGCGTGCGCGGCGTAATCGCAGCCTGCAACGCAGCGGGCGTGAGTTTGAAACCGCTCGTGGCATCGCACGGCACCGTCACCGGTTGCGCGCCGCACAGCTGCACGATCTCTGGATAGCTGACCCAGTACGGCGCGGGCACGATCACTTCGTCGCCCACATTCAGCGTGGCGGCCAGCGCATTGAAAATCACCTGCTTGCCGCCGCTGCAAACGAGCGTATCGCGCCAGTCCACCTCGAGGCCGTTTTCGCGCTGGAACTTCGCGGCGATGGCTTCGCGCAGCGCGCGCAATCCGGCCACCTGCGTGTATCGCGTGTGGCCTGCGCGTATCGCGGCAATGCCCGCTTCGCAGATGTGAGCGGGCGTGTCGAAATCGGGCTCGCCCGCGCTGAGCGATATCACGGCCGCGCCACTCGCGCGGCGCGCGGCAACGCGATCGATCACGGCATAGGTGGCCGACGGTTTCGCGCCAGCAAGAAAGCGGTTCAAGGATTGCGCGTTCGACGCCATCACGCCGCCCTCCATTGCGAAAGCCCCAGTAAATCCAGTGTGGTTTTGCCTTCGCGCAGGCGCTCCATGATGCCGGCTTCCTTGTCTGCACGCGCCTGGCCGCGGCTGAGTGTGGCCTGTACGTGGGCGGCCGGAATCACGAGCACGCCATCGTCGTCGGCGACGACCAGATCGCCTGCGCTCACCGGCGTGCCCGTAAAACTCAGCGGCTGGCCAACCGATGGCGCGCTGGCCTTGATCGTGCCGCGCATCGACACGCCGCGCGTGAACACCGGAAAGCGCCGCTGCGTGAGCGCCGCGATATCGCGCACGCCGCCGTCGATCACGAGGCCTGCAACGCCGGCAGCCTCGGCGGCGACGGTCAGCACTTCGCCCCAATATCCGGCAACGAAACCGCCCGTCGAGACCACCAGCACGCTGCCGCGCGGCGCCTTCTCCATGGCGATATGAATCGCCAGATTATCGCCCGGCGAACACTCGAGCGGATACGCCGGACCGGCCACGCTCGCGCCCGGCCAGATCGTGCGGATGGCGGGATCGACGGAACTCGTCAGGAGTCCCGATGCTTCATGCAATGTCGATGTGCCTAGTTTGCACGCCTGCTCCAGCAGCGCGCGGTCATAGTGTCGAATCGCGGACATCAGGCTTTCCTCTGCAACTGGTGATAACCGAGCGCGGCGCGCGCTTCGCCCAGGGTCTTGCCCTGCGCGATCGCCTCGCGAATACGCGCTTCCGTGGCTTCGATCGCGCGCGCCGTTTCCGCCACTTCGCGCGCCCGTGCACGCGGCACGATGACCACGCCATTGGCATCGGCGACCACGATATCGCGCGCCATCACGCGTACGGTGCCGATCGCAACCGTGCCGTTGACCGCTTCGACCTGCACGCGGTCCTTGCCGGTGCGCATGAAGCGGCCCGCCGTGAAGAGCGGATATCGCTCGCCCAGCGCCTTCGTCACATCGCGGCAAACGCCGTCGATCACCGTGCCCGCGATGCCGCGCAAGCCCGCGTACTGGGTCATGATGTCGCCCCAGACCGTGCAGTCGGTCCGGCCGTCGTTATCGATCACGATCACGTCGCCCGGCGCGACCTCGTCGATAAAATCGCCGACCGTGCCCGGCGGCGCGCTGGCCGGCACGTATTTCACCGTGAACGCCGGGCCGACGACCACGCGCGTATCGTCCGCGAGCGGCATGATGCCCAGCGCCTGACCATGCAGGCCGAGTTTGTCGAGCGCATCGGAAACGCCAGGCGTGTCGAGGCCTTCGAAGAGCGCGACCAGTTGCTGGTCTTCGGCGCTCGCCTTGAGGGATTGCGTCATCGCGCACATTCCTTGTCGAAAGAGGGGGTTAGCGGGCCGCGATGGCCTCGAATTCCTTGTCGTGCATGACTTCGGCAACGGAGCGGCCCGCGCGTACCGCCGCGACCATGCCGTCCTGGCGCCGCGCGATGCGCTCGCCCAGATCGAGCACCGCTTCGATGCGGGCTGCGGGCACGAACACCGTGCCGCAACGATCGGCGATCACATAGTCGTCCTCGTTCACCGTCACGCCCGCGACTTGAACCGCGCAGCCCGAGTCGAGCTGGATCACGCGATTGCGTGCGCTGATCATCGTCACGCCGCGCCCATAGACCGGATAAGCGACCGCTTCGCTGCCCTCGATATCGCGGCTCACGCCGTCGATGACGGAGCCGCGAATGCGCTTAGCCGTCGCCGCGTTGGCGAGAATGTCGCCCCAGCACGACACGCCGTTCGCGCCGCCCGCGATCACCAGCACGCGATCGTCGCTGGTGACGGCGTCGATCACGGGCGAAATCAGGTGAACCGTGGGTTTCGCGTCGGTCTTGGGTCCAAGCTGGATCGTGCTCGCGCGGCCCACGATCTTCGGGCAGTCCCACAGCGGCCGCAGACCGAAGGTCGCGCCGGGCAGGCCGAGAAAGTCGAGCGCATCGGACACCGTGTTGGTGTCCAGCGCGGCAAGGCGGTCGAGAGTGGAGGTGGAGTTCATCGCGCTCGTTTCCGTTGAAAAGTGCGACAATCCTCGCGCTGTCCCGCTGATATGACAAATTCGCGTTTCGTATCTCCGTGATACGAATTCTGGAACACGCTCGTCCTTAAACCTGTACGCGTACCTAATGAGCCCGCCATGAGCCATACCATCGATTTCCGGCTGATACGCCAGCTCTGGATGTTTCTCGCCGTTGCCGAGGAACAGCACTTCGGGCGCGCCGCGCAGCGCCTGAACATGTCCCAGCCGCCGCTCACCGAGCAGATCAAGGTGCTCGAACAGTCGCTCAAGCTGCAACTCTTCCATCGCTCACGCCAGGGCACGCAATTGAGCCCCGCAGGCGCGGCGATCCTGCCTGCCGTGCGGCAATTCGCGGGCCACGTCGAGCAACTGGAGCGCGTCGTACGGGAAGTCGCCGCCGGTCAATCCGGTGTCTTGCAGGTAGGCGCGATTACCTCGGCAATGCTCGAAACCGTGCCGCCGCTGCTCAACGCGCTCAAACGCGCGCATCCGCATCTGAGCGTGTTCGTGAAGGAAATCGACAGCGTGGATGCCGTTCCGCAACTGGAAAGAGGCGAACTCGATCTGGCTTTCGTGCGTGTGGACGGCGAAGTGGGCGGCACGATCGCCACGCTGCCGCTCACCGAAGACCGCCTGGCCGTGGCGCTGCCACGCGACCACGCGCTCGCTCCGCTGCCGCGTGTGCGCTTGCAGTCATTGGCCGATGAACAACTGGTGATGTCCTCGCGGCAGGTCAGCCCGGTCTACTTCGACATGCTCACCGCCGTGTGCCGCACGCATGGCCTGACGCCGCGCATTACGCACGAAGTGCGTTCCGTGACTTCGCAGATCGCCTACGTAGGCTGCGGCCAGGGCGTGGCTCTGGTGCCCGCTTCGATGCGCCGCCTCGCGCCGGAAAACGTCGTCGTGCGTCCGCTCAAGGAAAAGATCATGGTGGTGACGGCCGCATTGCTATGGAATCCTGATCGTTATAACCCGATGGTGGATGAAGTGCTTGCGCTGCTCAACAAGCACAAACCCGCTACGCGCCGATCATCGCCGGAATCCGCTCTTTGAGCGCGTCGATCGCGACGCGCGTCTTCGCTCGCAAGTGGCGCACCTTGGGCCAGACCGCGTAGATTTCCTGCGAGCGCACGCGGTAGTTGTCGAGCACCGGCACCAGCACGCCGCTCTGCGTGAAACGCGTGAGCAGCCAGCACGGCAGCCACGCCAGCCCATAACCGTCGATTGCCGCCGCCGCGATCGCCTGAATATCGTCCATGCTGATCTGCGAACGGATACGTACCGGCTGCACGCCGCCGTCGCCGCCCGTCATCACGGCGCCGCCCCACCACGGCGCGACATTGCCGCCGATCGAATAGCCGATGCCGATGTGATCCGCGAGATCGTCGATACTGGCAGGCGTACCGTGCCGCGCCAGATAGTCGGGCGATGCGCCGATCACCACATGCTGCGTGCCGAGATGACGCGCCGCCAGCGTGGTGCTGTCACGCAACTCGCCGATACGCACGGCCAGATCGATGCCTTCTTCGACCAGATCCGTCATGCGGTCGGTGAACGACAGATCGATCTGCAGCTTCGGATGCTGACGTGCGAGATCGAGCATGACGGGCGCCACGCACAGATGACCGAACGCCTCCGGCACGCTTACGCGCAGGCGGCCGCTTGGCTCGATGCCGCTATGATCGAGCGCGGCCTCAGCGTTATCGAGTTCCGCGAGCGCACGCACACAGCCTTCGTAATACGACTGCCCTTCGGTCGTGAGCGACTGGCTGCGCGTGCTGCGATGAATCAGCCGCACGCCCAGACGCGCCTCTAACCGGCTGACGGCCTTGCCCACCGCCGAGCGCGTGAGATTCATGCGTTCGGCCGCCAGTGCGAAACTGCCCGCTTCTACCACCTGCACGAAAGTGGCTACGCCATCGAGGTTGTCCTTCATCTGCTGCCCTTTTAATTGGTTCCGTACGGGACCTTATAGAGGGAATGATATGCGTCAATAGGGGAATTATATTCCTCTAGACTGCTCATGAAAATCCGATGATGAACGGCCCCTTTGCATGCGGCCGCGTCAAAACCCTTTCTGGAGCGAGTCATGCAGGTTTGCGAAATCGAACAGGAAACAGGCGAGATCGAGCCACCGTCAACACCGTTGCACACGCAACGAAACACGGTCGCGCTGATCGCCGTATGTCTCGCAGCGATGATGTTTTCGCTGGAAATTTCCAGTGTCCCGGTTATTCTGCACACACTCGAAACCGTGCTTCACGGCGATTTCAAGCAGATTCAGTGGATCATGAACGCCTACACCATCGCCTGTACGACGGTACTCATGGCGACCGGCACGCTTGCCGACCGTTTCGGTCGCAAGCGCATTTTTATCGGCACGATTGCGTTGTTTGGCGTGGCCTCGCTGCTGTGCGGGCTGGCGCAGACATCGGCGATGCTGATTGCAAGCCGTGCCCTGCAAGGCGCAAGCGGCGGCGCAATGCTGATCTGCCTGGTTGCCGTGCTGTCGCATCAGTTTCAGCAAGGCGCCGCGCGAGCGCGGGCCTTCAGCGTATGGGGCATCGTGCTCGGCATCGGGCTGGGATTCGGGCCGCTGGTAGGCGGCGCGATTGTCGCGCTGGCCAGCTGGCAGTGGGTGTTCTGGATTCATGTCGGCCTCGCTGTCGTGACGCTCGGGCTCGCGTGGGCCGGCGTGCAGGAATCGCGCGACCCGCAGGCTCGCAAGCTCGACGTGTGGGGCATGGTGACGCTTTCGGCGGCGATCTTCGGCTTCGTCTGGACGATTACGCAAGGCGGCGACAAAGGCTTTACCAGCACTAACAGCCTGACGATTCTCGCCGCCAGCGCCCTCAGCCTGGCCTTGTTCTACGGCGTGGAAACGCGCATCGCCCATCCGATGTTCGACTTCTCGGTGTTCAAGGTGCGCAACTTTTCCGGCGCGTTACTGGGATCGGTGGGCATGAATTTCAGCTTCTGGGCCTTCATCATCTATTTGCCGATTTACTTTCAGCGCGCGCTGGGTGAAGGGCCGGTTGCCGCGGGGCTTTCGCTGCTTGCCTATACCTTGCCCACGCTGGTGTTTCCGCCCGTTGGCGAGCGGCTGGCGCTGCGTTACCGGCCTGGACTGGTGATTCCGGCCGGGCTGCTCACCATCGGCCTGGGTTTCTTCGTGATGTGGATCGGCAGCGGGTTTGGCCATGCGGGCGGATGGGCCGTGTTGCCCGGTTGCCTGCTGGCAGGCGCGGGACTTGGCATGACCAATACACCGGTCACGAACACCACGACGAGTTCGGTCGCCGCGTCGCGTGCGGGCATGGCATCGGGTATCGACATGAGCGCCCGCATGATCACGCTCGCGGTCAATATCGCGTTGATGGGCTTGCTGCTAGTGGAAGGCGTCTCGCATCGTTTGCAGGCGGCGCTGGATGTACCTGCGAATAGCGCGACATGGCATGCCTTGGCCAGCCGCGTGGCAGCGGGCGATCTCGTACCGAACGAGGCGGCGGCTTTCATCGGCGCATCTGCCCTGAGCACGGAGCATTTCGCGCAGATCAGCCGAAGCGCGCTGATTCACGGCTTCGGCGTGCTGATGCTGTATGGCGCGATTGCCGTGAGCCTGATGGCGGTCTCGAGCTACTTCATCTTTCGCGGAAAAGGCCTTAAATCATGAGTGTTTCGAAAGCCATATAACGCAGCGCGGTGGCCACGATATAGCGGGCGTCCACTTCGAGATCGCAAGCATCACTCGACTCTCATCGACGCCCGATTGTTTCACTTTCCGATGTTGCAGAAACGCGACTCCGCGACGCCGGGCGACGCAATCCCCCACGCCATCAGGCTTGCGCGAGCGTTATGAAACATGGCTTGCCGCCAATTATTTCAATTTTTTGAATCCATTCTTCCAGATTCCGGAAGGGACCCTGCGCCAACCGGCGCGCATTTTTTCGCAGGCCCTTTTCTATACTCGCTGGCGTCTCAACCCAGCGTACCTATAGAACTGGAGTCTCACAGTGAAAAAAATTTCGATCGCCGCCGCTTGCGTGACCGCATTCGCCGCCGCCTCCTCCGCACACGCTCAAAGCTCGGTGACCCTGTACGGCCTCGTCGACGCCGGCATCGCCTATACGAACAACGTGGGCGGCAGCGGCCGCGTTGCGCTGGCGAGCGGCAACATCAGCGGCAGCCGCTTCGGCCTGAAGGGCGCAGAAGATCTCGGTGGCGGCCTGAAAGCCATCTTCACCCTTGAAAACGGCTTTAACGTCAACAACGGTACGCTGGGCCAGAACAGCCGCATGTTCGGCCGCCAGGCGTTTGTCGGTTTGAGCAGCAACGCCTTCGGTACGCTGACGATGGGCCGCCAGTACGACGACATCGTCGACTTCGTTTCGCCGCTGTCGGCCACCGCCGGCACCTTCGGCGATTCGGGCTTCGCGCATCCGTACGACAACGACAACCTCCAGCACAGCGTCCGTTTCAACAACTCGGTCAAATACACGAGCCTGAACTACGGTGGCTTCAAGTTCGGCGGCATGTACGCGTTCAGTAACAGCACCGAATTCGCAGTCAGCCGCGCGTATAGCGCTGCCGCCAGCTACACCTACGGCCCGTTGACGGCCGCCGCCGGCTATCTGCAAAGCAACGGCTCGGGCTCGAAGACGGGCACCGCGTTTACCAACACCACGGGCGCCGTCGATCAGGCCGAAGTCAAGGGCAGCCTCACGTCCGACGTGCAACGCACCGTTGCTGCAGGCGTGAACTACGCGATCGGACCCGCCGTGCTGGGCTTCGTGTATTCGCATAGCCAGTACCAGGGCACGAGCGCATTCGGCCTGAGCAATGGATCGGTTCGCTTCGACAACTACGAAGTCAACGGCATGTACAACTTCACGCCCGCCTTCAAGGCCGGCCTGTCGTATGCGTACACCGACGCTCACCTGAGCGGCGCGACCTCGTATGGCGCCGATCCGAAGTGGAGCCAGGTGAATGCGATCGCGCGTTACTCGCTGTCCAAGCGCACGGAACTCTATGCCGAAGCGATGTACCAGCACGCAACGGGTAACAAGAATGTTGCGGTGATGTACAACGCGGGCGGTTCGTCGTCGACGGGCAATCAGGTGATGGGCGCGGTGGGCATGCTCACGCGCTTCTGATCGCGCAAACAGCGATGTAGATGGGGCAGCGCAGGTTTGATTCTTCGTGCGCGCCGCTTACATGGCTTTTTATGCTTCAACGTTCTCCGGATGAAATGTGCAACATAGTAAGGATCACTATTCGATCTTTGTTTTCTGAAAGCCGATCGTGATGCTCACGCTGGTCGCACATTCGTCCTTTTTTGCCCGTCCTTGTGGACGGGCTTTTTATTTTGTGCACCGCCCCAAGGGTAAACACCCACCCATCGCATTTAATTTCCACCTCTGCCCTGCCGTTATACTTTTCATATACGGTGCATCGTTTCGCATATGGAACAACAATGAAAAGCCTGACGATCAATCTGCGGCTCGCCTTGACGGTGATGACGCTCGGGGCGCTGGTCATCGCGATGGGTGTGGTGAGCCTGTTTGGCATGGACCTGACCAATCGCGCACAGCATGACGCCTATGCGGTCCATTTCGCTTCGGCGGTGGCGCTCGGCAAATCCGGCACGGCGATGTCGCGCGCGCGCTTCGGCCTCGACTGGGCGATGGCGAATCCCGATTCGCCGCAACTCGGCCCGCAACTCGACCGCGCGCAATCGCTGCTGGCCGATTCGGACCGCTGGTGGCAACAGTTTCGCGCGCTGCCCAAGACGCCCGAGCTGCAAACGCTCACCGACGATCTCGACGCGAAACGCACTGCTGTGCGCCGCGATGCAATCGACCGTCTGATCACCGCCATCCGCGGCCACGACGCCAGCTGGATGAACGAGCAGCGCGCCGCCGAACTGATCGGCCTTTATACGGCGATGAACACCAGCCAGACCGCGCTCGAACGTTATCTGGACGAAGCGGCGCGTCAGGCCGACGCCGCTTCGGGCGCGCGCTTTCGCATGCTGGGCGTGATGTGCGGCGCGAGCATCGCGCTGGCGATGTTGATCGCGTTCCTGAGCTGGCGCGGTCTGCGTCGCGCGGTGATGGACCCGCTGCGCGCGGCGATGGCGCAATTCGATGCCATCGCCGCCGGCAATCTGACCACGCACGTGACCATCCAGCGCGCCGATGAAATGGGCGTGCTGCTCGACGGCCTCGCCGCCATGCAGACGCGTCTGCGCGAAACCATGGAACAGGTGCATGCCGGTGCGAACGCGATGGCTACTGCCACGCAACAGATCGCGAGCGGCAATATCGATCTTTCGCAGCGTACCGAAGAACAAGCTTCGTCGCTCGCGCAAACCGCCGCCGCGATGCAGGAGTTGATCAGCACGGTTCAGACCAACGCGCTCAACGCGCAGCAGGCGCGCGATCTCGCGCTGGGCGCTGCCGACGTGGCCGGGCGCGGGCGCGACGCGGTCACGCGCATGGAGCAGACCATGCACGAGATTCACGCCAGTTCGTCGAAGATGACCGACATCATCGGCACGATTGAAAGCATCGCGTTCCAGACCAATATTCTCGCGCTCAATGCGGCGGTGGAAGCCGCGCGCGCCGGCGAAGAAGGACGCGGTTTTGCTGTGGTGGCGGGCGAAGTGCGCAGCCTCGCGCAACGCGCTTCGGCGGCGGCGAAGGAAATCGGCACGCTGATCGCAGGCTCGACCGGACGCGTGGCGAGCGGCGCCGTGCTCGTGACCGAAGCAAGCGGCGCGATGGCAGAGATTCAGACCTCCACAACGCGGGTGGCCACGCTGATTCACGAAATTGCCTCGGCCTCGCGCGCACAGAGCGACGGCATCGAGCAGGTCGGTCTCGCCGTCACGCAGATGGACGAAGTCACGCAGCAGAACGCGGCGCTGGTCGAACAGAGCGCAGCCGCCGCGTCATCGCTCGCGGATCACGCACATTCGCTCAATACGCTGGTGGCCGCGTTCAAGGTGGAAGGCGCGATGGTGTGATGGCGTGATGACGTGATGCGCCAGCGTCAAACCAACGTGATTGAGTTCGGGCGCGAGCGTCACGGGAACAGGTTTGCCGGTATGAGCGAATGAGTATCGACGATCGAGTCTGAATAGAAATGATCGAGCGCGCTTAGTCGCAACGCGCGTGCCACGCATCCGGGTCACTTTGCCGGGCGCGCACGTTGCTCAAGAAGCGGTACGACGAGCAGGCGAATCCACGTCGTTCATCCCTTTTCAGGAGCTCATCATGTCCATCCCCACCACTACTGCAACGGGCGGCGCGCGCATCGTCGGCGCGAGCGGCACATCGTCCGGCGGCCCCGGACCGTTTGTCATGGCCGCCAGCACACTGGAAGGCGACCGCGTCTATAGTTCGGATAACGAAGAAGTCGGCAAGATCAAGGAAATCATGATCGACGTTCAGCAGGGCCGTATCGTCTATGCGGTGATGTCGAGCGGCGGCTTTCTCGGTATCGGCGATAAATTGCTGGCCTTGCCGTGGGTCGCGCTCGCGCTAGACGTGGAGCGCAAATGCTTCGTGCTGAATGTGACCGGCGAGCGCGTCAAGCAGGCACCGGGTTTCGACAAGGACCACTGGCCGGCGATGGCCGATATCGGCTGGGCCACCACGCTGCATGACTATTACGGCGTGCGCCCGCATTGGCAGGATGATCCCGCCGATCCGCCCGAAGCCGGCGGCGTGAAGTTGTAATGCAGCAAATACAGGGCGCGCCTCCACGGCGCGCTCACGTTTCCGGGCTCGCGATATCGAGCCGGATCAATTCCTCCGCCATTTCGCAGGCCGCGCGCCGGGCTTCGTCGCCGGTGGCAAACGGTCCGGGCACCTGGCAGCCATCGAACGGATAGATGATCCGGCCATCCGGTATGCGGCGAATCCGCAGATAGCCGATATAGCGGCCGAGCGCGTTGACCTTCTGTCCGCACACGACGTCGTAATCCTCGCGCCGGAAGTCACCGGCTGATATCGCTGATTTTTGCATTGACTGTCACTGAAGGCGGCTGCGCTGTCGCGGTTTTTGGGGAGGCTTCATGGCGGCATGCGCAATCGTCATGCCGTCGGGCGCTTCCCGGCTTTAGCGCAAGCAGTGCGCCCGGAGTGCGCGCGCTGGCGCAAAGAGGGAGGGATTCACGCACGCCGCACAATTCGTCAGGCGCATGACTTGCGGCCCCTCAGCAGACCGGGCCGCTCCGCGCCCGGCAATCCGGCAATATGCACACGGAGGAATCAGATGAGGATCGAATTTACGAACCGCCGTCACGCCGTGGCGGCTTCGCGTATCGCGTTCGAAGCCCAGGTGGACGATCGGCCCGTATGGTGCAGCGTCTCGATAGACGCGCTCAACGATCGCTTCGACAACAACGGCACGTCCTCGCACGCCCTGCTGAGCGCCTTCGAGGCAAACCGTGCCAGCATCGAGAAGGCCGCGCGCAATGCGCTGTCGAAGAACGGCGGGCAATCGGTGGAGCTTGAAACGGGCGATTTCAAGTAGCGGCCCGTGTGCCAGCGGTCCTGCTTTCAAAGGGACGCGAGCATGATTTCAGGTGATGTCCCGCCCGCAGGACCGCATCTTCATGCCGTGACAGGGTCGCCAGCCGCCCTTGTGCGCCCTGTCACGGCTCATCGGTCGATTCTCCTTATACTTGCGCAGCCCTCCACGAAAACGAACGCGCGAGATCGACCATGCGGCTGCTTTCTTATGGCTTACGCATCGCACTGGCCGCCTGGCTGGTGGCGGCATTGGTGCTGTTTTTCATGCAGGACAAGTTGTTATTGCCTTCAACGCCCGAAGCGCCCGATCTGCGCGCGACCACGCATGCGGGCGACGCTATCGACGTCTGGCACGCGCAAGGCCAGTACGCGGGCTACGTCGTCACGCCCGCCGATCGCGCGCCGCGTGGCACCTTCATCGTCTATCACGGCAACGAGGAATCCGCCGAAACCAAGCTGCCGCTCGCCGATATTTTCGTGCGCGCCGGTTATCGCGCGGTGATCGTCGAATATCCGGGGCACGGCAACCGGCCGGGCGCACGCACGATGGAAGCGGCGCTCGCGGCTTCGCGCGAAGCCTTCGCGACGTCCATCGCACAATGGGGCGGCCCGGTCTATCTCGTGGGCGAATCGCTGGGCGCGGGCATGGCTTCGCAGGTCGTCACGGGCAACGAGTCGCAGATCGCGGGCGTCGTGCTCATTACGCCGTGGGATTCGCTCGCCGATGTCGCGGCCGAAAAGTATCCGATCTTTCCGGTGCGCTGGATGCTGCACGACGGCTTCGATTCGGTTTCCGCCGTGGCGCGCTACAAGGGTCCGCTCGTGATCGTCGGGGCGCGCGAAGATACGCTGATCCCGGTTGCGCACGCGCAGCGCTTTGCCAACGCACACGGCGATGCGCGTCTGCTGATGCTGCCCACCGCCGATCACGACGACTGGTTCGGCGCGATGACCGCGCAGGAATGGCAGCAGGTGCTGGGGTGGTTGCAGGCGGCATGAAGCTGCATGGGCGCGCGCTCGCGCGTCTATATCGACTAACATGCGCAGATTGCCTGCCGTTATTTCGCTCCAACCCCGTACCGGATCACCCAGCATGGACGCCACGTCCCCTCTCGCCGCCCGGCGGCGCTTTGCCATTGCCTTGCTCGTCGCGGGCGTGTTCTTCATGGAAAACCTCGACGCCACCGTGATCGGCACGTCGCTGCCCGCCATGGCGCGCGATTTCGGTACGGCGCCTGCGTATCTGTCGGTGGGGGTATCGGCGTACCTTGTCGCGCTCACGGTCTTCATTCCCGTGAGCGGTTGGGCCGCAGACCGCTTTGGCGCACGCCGCGTATTCAGCCTTGCGATCGCCGTGTTCACCTTTGCTTCGCTGCTGTGCGCGCTCAGCCAGGGGCTGCTGGGTTTCACGGCCGCGCGCGTGCTGCAGGGCATCGGCGGGTCGATGATGGTGCCGGTCGGGCGGCTCGTGGTGATGCGCGAAACGCCCAAGGAAGGCATCGTGCGCGCCATCGCCATCCTCACCTGGCCCGCGCTGGTCGCGCCGATTCTCGGCCCGCCCGTGGGCGGCTGGATCAGCACGCACTGGAGCTGGCACTGGATTTTCCTGCTGAATCTGCCGCTAGGCGCGATTGCCTTCGTGGCGGCGCGTATGCTGGTGCGCAACGGAACGTTGCAGACACAACGATTCGATACCACCGGCTTCGTGCTCAGCGCTCTGGGCTTCGGCCTCTTCATGGCGGGCATCGAGGCCGTCAGTCGCGACGATGTGCCGCTTGCCGTCTCCATCGGCGTGTTGATTGGCGGCGTCGCGCTGCTGGCGCTGAGCGTCGTGCATCTGCGGCGCGCGTCGCATCCGCTGTTCGGCCTCGGGCCGCTGTCGATCCGCACGTTCCGCGTGACGGCGCTAGGCGGATCGCTGTTTCGCACCGCCATCGGCACCGCGCCGTTTCTGCTGCCGCTGATGTTCCAGATTGGCTTCGGCTATAGCGCCGTGCAGGCGGGCGCGCTGCTGCTGTGGCTGTTCGCGGGCAATCTCGCCATGAAGCCGGGCACGACACGCATCATGCATCGCTTCGGTTTTCGCACGGTGCTGCTGGTGAACGGTCTGCTGGTCGCGGCGGGCTTCGCGGCCTGCACGCAACTGGTTGCGGATACACCCTACTGGCTCGTCTGCGCGCTGCTGTTTTTCACCGGCATGACGCGCTCGATGCAGTTCACCGCGCTCAATACGATCGGTTTCGCCGATGTGCCGCAAGCGCAGATGCGCGACGCCACCACGCTCTTTTCGGTGATGCAGCAGATGAATGCGGGGATGGGGATTGCGGTCGGCGCGCTGATGCTGTCGATTGCCGAGCAATGGCACGGCGCCGCTGCCGGGCGGGCGACGGCGGCCGATTTCCATCTGGCGTTCTGGATGATCGCCGCCGTGGCGCTGCTGGCGACGATCGATAGCGCGCTGCTGCCCGCGAACGCAGGCAGCCGTGTGCTGGTCACGCAGAAGCCGGAGAAGTCCGAACGGGCTGCGTGACTCGCTGCGCTTGATGCAAGCGATGCAAGATCAAGCCGCCTTCGCCAGCTCCGCCTCGATCGCGGCAACCAGCTTCGGATCGTCAGCGGGCGTATCCGGCGAGAAGCGCGCGACCACTTCGCCGCTACGGCTCACGAGGAATTTTTCGAAGTTCCACAGCACGTCCGGCGCGGCGTTCGGCTGGATGCCAAAGCCTTCGAGGCGCGCGCGGAACGCACCGTCGCCGGCCGCTTGCGGCTGCGCGCTCGTAAGCGACCGATAAAGCGGATGCTGGTCGTCGCCCACCACCGAAATCTTCGAGAACAGCGGAAACTTCACGCCGAACGTGCCCGTGCAGAACGCCTGGATTTCGGCGTCGGTGCCCGGTTCCTGGCCCTTGAAGTTGTTGGCGGGAAACGCCAGCACTTCCAGACCTTCGGCGCGCTTGCCTTCGTAAAGCGCTTCCAGCCCTTCGTATTGCGGCGTGAGCCCGCACTTCGAGGCCACGTTCACCACAAGCAGCACCTTGCCCGCGTACGGGCGCAGCGTGGTTTGCGCGCCGTCGATGGCGTTCACGGGAATGTCGTAAATCGTGCTCATGTCTGTGTCCTTTGTCGGTTTGTGTCGGTTTGTGTGTGAGGGCTCCGCCGCCGCGACTATTCGCAGGCCTCGCGCACCATCAGCAAGGCCGCGCTGTCGACGATCGTGATCTGCCCATAGCGGATCTCGATCCAGCCGCGATCGGCGAACGAACGCAATTCCTTGTTGATGCTCTGCCGCGACACGCCCAGCAGCGCCGCCAGATCGTCCTGCGATAGTTTCAGGCCGATCTCGACGCCCGCCTCCACGGCATTGCCGTAGCGATCCGCGAGACTAAGCAGACGCTCGGCCACCCGCCCGCTGAAATCGGCCAGCCGCGAAAAGCGGAAGCGGTTATTCAGTTCGCGATTGCGCGAGCAGATCAGCTCGAAAAAGCCGCGCATCAACGCGGGCTGGTGCTCGAATAGATCGAGCATCGACTCGCGCGGGATATGGTACAGCCGCACCGTCCCGCGCGCATAAAGGTCACACAGCGAGCCCTTGCGGTCCAGCGCCGGAATGATGTTGATGACCGAATCCGGCTGGATATATTCGCCGATCACGCGCGCGCCCGACGCGCTCACCCAGCTCGCCTCCAGCGCGCCCGCCAGCACGATGAGGATTTCCTTGCAATCGGCCTGATACGGCACCACCCGTTCGCCGTGCAGCCAGGTCTTTTCGTAACCCGCATCGACGAGCGTGGCCGCCGCGCCCGCCGACCAGTTCTGCAGGCTCGGGCTGGCGAGAAACGCGTTGATGACGCGCTGGCGCGTCACCGGGTCGAGCGCGCGCCGGAACAGCGCCTCGTGCGTCGCAAGCGACGCGGGCGGGACAGCCGTGGAATGCGCGAGTCCCGCGCGCCGTTCGGGCGCGGCGAAGCGCTCCGCTATGCGGGCTAAGGCGGCCATGATGGGTTCTCCGGGGATGAGATGGGCAAACCATTTGAGCATCCGATCCCCACCGGCCCAAACCATGATTTTTTGCTATCCATATCAAGGACGCAGCGCTAAGGCCGCGTCCGTTTTGCGCTTTGTCGCTTTGTCGCTTTGTCGCTTTGCTTGTTACGCCGGCGCGAACTCGAAAGCCTGCACGCCGTTTTCCTCGACGTAGGTTTCCCAATGCGCGAGCAGCGTGTGCAGGCGCTGCGGTTCGGCATCGGCCAGATCCTGGGTTTCGCCGGGGTCGCGCGCCAGATCGTAAAGCTGCCAGACGCCCGGCCCGGCCGGCGCCGGAATGAACACGGCCTTCCAGTCGCCCTGACGCACCGCGCGACGTCCGAACAGTTCCCAGCCGGTCACATGCGTGGCGTCGTGCACGGCATCGGCTTCGTTACGCAGATACGGCAGCAGCGAACGGCCCTTCACAGCGGCGATGTCGCGCCCGCGCCAGTGCGTGCCCGGATGCTCGACACCCGCGAGTTCGAGCACGGTCGGCACCACGTCCATGACGGTGGCGAACGCGTCGCCCACGCCGCGCCGCGCCAGCGCCGCGTGATGCGCAAACGCCACCACGCGGATGCCGCCTTCGGTTGTGAACGCCTTGTAGAGCCGCGAAGGCGCCGTGCCCGCCTGCGCCCAGCGCGGGCCGTACCAGACGTAGGAGTTGCCGCGCCCGACGTTCTCCAGACTGTTGTCGTAGTAATCGCGGATAAACCGTTGCAGGTCCGGGCCGAAGATCGGCAGGGCTTCGAGCAGCGCGCCTTCCGCGCCGTTGTCGGAGAGGAACAGCACGAAGGTGTTGTCGAATTCGCCGGTCTGCTTGAGATGCTCGATCACGCGGCCCACGTTCCAGTCGAGCCGTTCGACCATCGCCGCGTAGACCTCCATGGTGCGCGCGGAGAATGCGCGTGCTTCCGGCGTCAGCGCGTCCCAATCGGGCGTGGGCGCGACGACGGGGTGAGCGGCCACTTCGGCGTCGAGCAGGCCGAGCGCTTTTTGCCGCGCCAGACGTTCGGCGCGCAGCACATCGGGGCCCGCGTCATAGCGGCCGCGGTAGTGCTCGACGATTTCGGCGGGCGCCTGCAAGGGCCAATGCGGCGCGGAAAACGGCAGATAGGCGAAAAACGGCCGGTCGTCGGCCTGCTGTCGATGCTCGCCCAGGTACTGGATCAGCTTGTCGGCGAAGGTGTCGGAGGAGTAAAAATCGTCGGGCAGATGGTCCGCGTACAGGCCGTCTTCCACGTAAAGCCCGCGCGTGGAACGCAACAGGCGCGGCTGCTCGTCGTCTTCGCCCACCGGTTCGAAACCGTAGTGATTCGCCGCTCCCGGCAGCAGCGCGAACGAGCGCTCGAAGCCACGCGCGGACGGCGCACGGTCGAGCGTCAGGCCGAGGTGCCATTTGCCCGCCATCGCCGTGAAATAGCCCGCGTCGTGCAGCAGTTCGGGCAGCGCGGCCACGCGGTCGTTCAGATAGCCTTCGTAGCCCGGTTTATCGGCGAGATGCGGCGGGCGCGCCTCCGCCATCGTGCCGATGCCCGCGACGTGGTGATCGGTGCCGCTCAGCAGCATCGCGCGCGTGGGCGAGCAGGCCGAGGCGGTGTGGAAATCGGTGAAGCGCACGCCCGCGTGGGCGAGCGCGTCGAGGTTGGGCGTGGCGATCTCGCCGCCGAATGCGCCGAGGTCGGAAAAGCCCAGATCGTCGGCGACGATCACGAGAAAGTTGGGCCGCTTGCGGGAAGGCTGGGACATGGTGTGAGATTCCGATGAGGTGGTGTGCAATCGCTTGATCGTTCAGTCGCGTGATCGCCGATTCAGATGAGCGCTTAATGCCGGGTGCGCCAGCGCGTGGCCGACGCTTCGAGGCGGCTGCCGAGCCAGCCGAACAACGCGCCCAGCGCGCCGATCGTCACCGCTGCGGCGAGCAGACGGTCCGTGCGAAAGAGTTGCTGCGCGTCCATCATGAACGTGCCCAGACCCACGCCGGATGGCATCAGATACTCCGCGCCAATCGCGCCCAGCCACGCATAAACGAGCGCGAGACGCAGCCCCGCGAACACGCCCGGCAGGATCGCCGGCACGATCAGCCAGCGCAGACGCTGCCAGGCGTTCAGGCGCAGCGTGAGCGCGACTTCGACGAGCGCGGGCGGCAGACCTTCGACGGCACGGCTGGTCGCCAGCACCACGGGGAAGAACGCTGCGAGCGCAACGAAGATCACCTTGGCGAGATCGCCCAGACCGGCCCAGGCCGTGAGCAGCGGAATCCACGCGAAGATCGCGACCTGACGCAAGGCGGTGAGCGTCGGGCCGAAGGCGCGGCGCACCCATGGCACCGCGCCCAGGGCGAT
The DNA here is from genome assembly GCF_905220255.1 of Paraburkholderia sp. J69-1. NCBI lineage: Bacteria > Pseudomonadati > Pseudomonadota > Betaproteobacteria > Burkholderiales > Burkholderiaceae > Paraburkholderia > Paraburkholderia sp. J69-1. The sequence continues at coordinate 94,031 of NZ_CAJMZG010000014.1, forward strand.
GCCGAGCGTCAGGCCCGCGACAGCGCCTGCGAGGAGACCTTCGCCTGCACGCGCGAGCGTTTGGGCGAGCGCGACGGGCAAGGCGCCGCTGCGCAGATCGTCGAGCGCGCCATGCAGGACCGCACGCGGCGCGGGCAGCAGGTTCGCGTCGACCCAATGCAGATGCGCGGCCACGGCCCAGAGCGCGAGAATCGCCGCCGGCAACACGGCGCCGCGCGCGTAACGTTGCCCGCCACGCGCGGACGTCGCGACGCGCGCGCCCGGCGCTTCATGCGGCCAGCGCACGAGCCAGCGGTCGATACACTGCACGCCCTGATCGATCGCGAAACCCGTCAGCCCGATCGTGACGATGCAGACGAACACCACATCGAGTTGAAACATCTGGCGGCCGTACACCATCAGATAGCCCATGCCTTCCGACGACGCCAGCAGTTCCACCGCGATCAGCGTGAGCCAACCCTGCGCGAGCGCCTGGCGCACGCCCGTGAGAAAAGCGGGCAAAGCGGCGGGCACCACCAGCAGACGCACGCGCTGCCACGCGCCCAGGCGCAGCACGCCCGCCACTTCGCGCAAGCGCCACGACATGCCGCGCACGCCGGTTTGCGTGTGGATCGCCACGGGAATCGCCACGGCCTTGAAAATGAGCACGATCTTCAGCGCCTCGCCGATGCCCAGCATCACCATCAGCAACGGCAGCAACGCGAGCGGCGGCACCTGCGCAATCGCATAGAACAGCGGTGCGATGGTTTCTTCCGCGATCACGCTCGCGCCCATCAACGCGCCGAGCAGCGCACCGCCAAGCGTGCCGAGCACGAAACCGATCGCGAGCCGCTCCAGGCTGATCAGCAGATTCGATACGAGACCGTCGTGCAGCAGGTCGCGCGCCGTTTCCCAGACCCGTTCGGGCGCGGGCAGAATCTGCGCCGACATCCAGCCTGCCTGCGCAGCCTTCCACCAGAGCAGATAGACGAACACCGGCAACGCCCACGGCAGCAGCGCGGACCAGGAGATCGCCCGGCCGCCCGCGCGCGCGGTGCGGGCGGTGCGGGCGGCTTCATCAACCGCATCGTCGAGAATCGTCGAATTCGCCGTGTTGAGCATATCGGCCTCGCAGCAAGGAAAAATCGGGTCGGTCGGGTCGGTCGGGTCGGTCGGGTCGGTCAATACGTGAAGCGCAGCGTCGCGCCGACCATGCGCGGGTCGCCCGCCATCGCCGTATAGGTGTTCTGCACGCTCGCGAACGACGCCAGGTAGTAATGCCGGTTGAACAGGTTGTGCGCCCAGATCGAGAAATCCCACTTGTGCGCGCCGCTATTGAGGCGCCAGCCCGTCGCGAGATTGAAGATGCCGTAGCCCGGCAGACGGCCGTAGCGCGAATCGTCGAGCGTGCCGTACTGGTTCGAACGCAGCGACCACACGCCGGTGATGTACTGGTCAATGTCGTGGCCGATCGGGAATTCGTATTGCGCGCTCAGATTGGCGATCCAGCGCGGCGCGCCCGAAACCGGCTTGCCCGTGAGATTGCAGGTGGTCGCGCCAGTGGCGATGGTGGTTTCCGCCGCGCACGGGCCGTTGGTGTAGGAGCTATAGGTGGCGTTCACGTAGGACGCGTTCAGGCCGAGCGTCAAACCGCGCAAGGGCCGCGCGCGCAGGTCGAGTTCCGCGCCGCGCGAGCGCACATTCGCGCCGTTGGCCAGCACCTGGGTCACGAGTCCGCTGGACGGCACCGTCACGTAAGTGGTGGCCTGATAGCCGTTGATCTGCGTCCAGAACAGATTCGCGTTGAGCACGAGCCGGTGATCGAGCCATTCGCTCTTGATGCCCAGTTCCGCATCGTTGGCGCGCTCCGGGCCGAACAGCAGCGAGTTCGCGCCCAGCGTGGGCGCGGAGCCCACCGCCATGTTGATGCCGCCGGACTTCTCGCCGTGCGACAGCGTCGCGTAGGCGAGCACGTCGGACGTCAGCTTGTAGCTGAAATTGAGCATCATCGACGGGCTGATGCCGTGCTGCCCCAGTTGCCCCGATTGATATGCGCCCACCGCCGCATTGCGCAGCGCCAGCAGGGAGCCGCTAAGTTCCGCGCCGCCCGTCGGGGCGAGACGGTTCACGTAACCGGTCTTGTCTTCGTAGGTGCCGCGCACGCCAGCCGTGAGGTCGGCGCGCGTGTTGATATGCCACGTCGCCTGGCCGAACAGCGCGGCGCTATTCGTTTCGACCGAAGCCGGCGAAACAGCGGTCACGCCGTTGAGGATGCCGCGATTCACGCCGTACTGGAACAGATCCGCATCGGGGCCGAACGCGGTGAAGGTATTCGTGTTGGTTTGCTCGTAGAAGTAATACGCGCCCACCACCCAGTCGATCGGGCCGCCCGTGGGGGAAGCCAGTCGCACTTCCTGCGAAATCTGGTGATCGTCCACGCGCACGCCCGCATTGCTGATGGCGGGCACGGGCAGGCCGTCGCTGTCGTTGGTCGGCGAGAAGTCCCAGAAGCGCGCCGCCGTGATCGACGTGAGCGAATAGCCGGACGGCAGCCTGTAATTCACTTCCGTCGATACGCCGCCCTGATGGACGTTCATGTGCGGCGTGGTATCGGTATTGACCTGAAACTGCGAGGGATTCGCCACGGGCGTCACGCCCAGCAGCGCCGCGCGCGACGAATACGTGCTGCCTGTAGGTACGCCGTAGAGCAGCAGCGCGCCGGTGTTCGAATTCTGCGTGTTGTAATCGGCGATAAAACGCACGCTCAAATCATTGTTAGGCTTCCAAAGTAACTGGCCGCGCACGCCGTAGTTGGACACGCCATTCAACTGACTGCCGTTGTACAGATTCGTCACGCTGCCGTCGCTGTGCGTATGCTCCAGATCGAGCGTGCCTGCCAGCGTTTCCGAAATCGGCCCGGACAGATGCGCCTTGGTCTGCGCGTAGCCGTCGTTGCCGACCGATTGCTCCAGATAGCCTTCGGTATGGAACTGCGGCGGACGCGTCGAGATATTGAGCACGCCCGCCGTGCTGTTCTTGCCGAACAACGTACCTTGCGGCCCGCGCAGTAGATCGACCTGCTGGATATCGAGCAGATCGAACACAGCCATGCCGGGGCGGCCCAGATACACGTTGTCGAGATACACGCCAACGCTCGGCTCCAGATTATCGCTGGCCGGATTATTGCCGATGCCGCGAATCGAAATGCTCGACTGGCGCGGATTGATAAACGCCACATTCAGGCTCGGCAAAGTCTGCTGCAAATCCTGAATGCGATAGAGACGTTGACGCTCCAGCTCCTGCCCGCTGACCGTCGAAATAGGCGCAGGCACTTTCTGCGCGCTCTCCGCACGACGGCGCGCCGTGACCGTGAACTCCTTCAGTTGCACGGGGTTTTCGCTTTTTGTCTGCGGGGCGTCGGTTTTCTGGGTCTGCGCGGCGCTGGCATCGTCCTGTGCCCACGCCGTCGTGGAGGCGAATATCGCTGCGGCAATGACCGTCAGCCGGAAAAACGTCGGGTGGTCCTTCATGTTGTTATAGGTGCCTTTTAATTCGCTTTTGCCGTTTTTTCGACTTCGCCGAAGGTGCGATAAGGTTGCCAGCGCGAGCCGAGCTTCGTTTGCGCAAGCGCCTGATCCAGATAACTCGCGTCGACCCACTGATCGACATCGAAGCTCTGGCGGATCATGCCAAGTTGCTTTGCAGTATCGACATCGCGCTTGAATGCGTTGACGAAGTACGGATCGAGCAGCGGCGAGAAAAACGTGGCCGGATCGCTATCGCCAATCTCGTTGCGCCAGACCGAAACCGGCGTGCCCGCGCGGGTCTGTTCGAGTTGCAGATACGCATCCAGATTCTTGCGATCCGACACCCAATCCGATGCCGCGAGCACATTGGTCACGACCTTCTGCGCCCACTCGGGATGCGCACGCAGAAAATCGTTCGACGCCACCAGCCCCGCCTTGAATGTACCGACGCCATCGCGGCCACGCGTGCTCACCGGTATCTCGACGAGCCCTTTATCCTTGAGAATGAATAGCGACGACGGCCCCCAGACTGCATCGATACGATGCGCAGCAATGGCCGCCGCCGCGCCGTTGAGATCGAGATTGACGATGCGGAAATCGCGCTCGGTCAGGCCTTCGCTACGCAATACGCTGTCGAACGAGAGTTGCAGCGCTGTGCCGCGAAAGAGTGCGATCTGCTTGCCTTTGAGGTCCTTGAGATCCTTGATGCCCTGCCCCGGCTGCACCGCCAGATAACCGTTGATATCGCGCGCGAGCGCTGCGATCAGCCGCGTATCGAGTCCATTCGCGCGGCCGATGATGCCCGCGAGATCGCCCAGAAACGCCAGATCGACCTGATGATTCGCGAAGGCTTCGTTGATGGCCGGTCCTGCGCCTTTGAAGAAAGTCCATTGAATCTTCACGCCGTCTTTCAGGAAGGCTTTTTCCAGCGCCTGGTTTGCGTAAAGCACGTCGACCACACCGCCGCCCGCAGGCTTCGAAGCGGCGCCGATATCGGGCACTGCAATGCGGATCACGTTCTGTGCATGAGCCGTGGGCGAAACCAGTGCCAGCAGCGCACACGCAACGACAGAGACGGCATTAACAAACTTGAAAAAACGGTGTGCGGAAAATCGACGTGCCACGGGAACCCCCTGCAAATAAGCGCTTTTTATGCACATGCCGCCGCGCCGAATCGCGACGACATGCCGTTCTTCATCAAGCCGCGGCGGCGAGCTTCGGATTCTTTTCGACGCTGCGCGTCACGCTCGAGCGGCCATCCACGCTCACCGGCACTTCGCCCGCCAGCGTCACGCGGCGCACCACGCGGCGTGCATCGCCGTAATCGTTGACGGCATAGTGCTGCGTCGCGCGGTTGTCCCAGATCGCCACGTCGCCCGCCTGCCAGCGCCAGCGCACGATGTTTTCGAGGCGCGTGATATAGCCCTGGAACACTTCGAACAGATGATTCGATGCCGACCCGGGCAGGCCGACGAAGTGCTTGAAGAAGTGGCCCAGCACGAGCGTTTTCTCGCCGCTTTCGGGATGCACGCGCACCAGCGGATGTTCGGTTTCGTAGCGCGTGGAAACGAACACTTCGCGATAACGCTCGTAAGCCGCCTTCGCCTGTTCGCTCAGCGTATTGCGCGAGTAACTGGCGGCCGCCGCGTAGTCGTAATCGTTGCTATGCACGGCCCAGAGTTGCTCGGCCAGCGTCTTGAGCGTGTCGGGCAGATCGTCGTATGCCGTGGCCGTGTTGGCCCAGACGGTATCGCCGCCCACCTCGGGATTGGTCACGCCGCGCAGGATCGATGCCTTCGGGTAGGCATCGACGAACGTGACGTCCGTGTGCCACGAATTGGCGCGGCCGCCGTGCAGCGAATCGAGTTCGAGCAGATATTCGGTGCCTTCGCGCACCGGCACCGTGGGATGCGCGACCGGATCGCCCAGTAGCTTGGCGAACGACTCCTGCTCCTGATCCGTCAAATGCGTCTGATCGCGAAAGAAAATCACCTTATGGCGCAACAGGGCCGCGTTGATGGCTTCCAGCGCCGCCGGTTGCAGATCGCCCGAGAGGCGCACACCGCGAATCTCCGCGCCGATACGGCCCGTGACCGGATGAATTGACAGTTCGCCGCTTTCCACTACGTTCAGTTTCGACATGATTTTTCCATCTGACAATAAAAGGAATCCTTATGAATCAATATGGAAAGCGCCGGCTTGAGATCGTGCGCGTTTCCGCGTCATTCAGATCGTGGCTTCTTCAATGCGCCGCAACCGTTACAACCATGCTACCGGGACATCGTTTGAATATCTGTCTATGCCTTGACAGTCCAAAGCACACATTCAGCTATGCGAATGAGCGCCGTGACCCAGCAGCGCATGCAAGCGCTCGCGCTGCTGCTGGAATGCGGTTTCGGCGCGATGGCGCGGATACGGCAAGCCAATCTCCACCGTCGCGCGCAACGGGCCGGGGCGCGGCGCCATGACGACCACGCGATCGGCCAGGTAGACCGCTTCTTCGACATCGTGCGTGACCAGCAGCATCGTCAGGTCGGCGGCTGCGCGAATGCGCAGCAGTTGATCGTGCATCTGCGAGCGTGTGAGCGCATCGAGTGCGCTGAATGGTTCGTCGAGCAGCAGGAACGCGGGCCGCGCAACGATCGCGCGCGCCAGCGCCACGCGCTGCGCCATGCCGCCCGAAAGCTGATGCGGCAGCGCCTGCTCGAAGCCCGCGAGCCCCACCAGCGCGATATGTTCGTTCACGCGCTGCTGCACCTCGGCGCGATCGAGCTGAAAACGCGCGAGCCCGAGCGCGATGTTCTGCGTGACGGTGAGCCAGGGAAAGAGACGCGGGTCCTGAAACACCACGCCCGCTTCGTCGTTGCCGATTTTCGGCGCCATGCCATCGACGAGAATCTGCCCGTCATAAGCCGCGTCGAGCCCGCACAGCAGACGCAGCAAAGTGGATTTACCGCAGCCGCTTTCGCCGAGAATCGCAATGAATTCCTGTCGCCGGATATCGAAGTCGAGATCGGCGAGAATCGCGCGCGGCTGACCGCCAACCTGGAAGCGCTTGCTGACGCCGTGCAGCCGCACGAAAGCCGTGGATTGAGCGTGTGAGGCAGGCGCGCCGCTGCGATGCGACGCCGTTGTGGGAGCGTTCATGCTGAGCCTGATTGTGGGAGCCTGAGGCTTCCATTATCAAAAAGGCCCGGCCGGGTTGTCTGTCAAAGAGTGGTCAGATTACCCGGCGATTTGGCGCTATCGATATTCCTGAATACGGCTTGATCGATAGAGTGAGTGAAAGGCTTTGGCAAGAAATAGCGCAGCGATCAGCCCGGCGATTGCGCCGAAGGCGCGCCGGGCGATTCCAGCAATGAACGCGCGAAGCGGCGGTAAAGCCACGCGCTGCCCGCTCCCGCTACGATCAGCATCGGCCCGAAGGCCACTGACTCGACGAGTCTGAACACGGGACTGTCCCCGCTTTCGCCCAGCACCCAGTTCGCCACCGCACCGACCAGAGCGGTCGGTAAGAGGATTGCGCATAACGAAAGCGCAAGCACACAATGAAAACCCACGATGCGCCGGACGTTGCCACGCGAGTCGCGCCATGCCGCGCGCAGATTCAGCGGCCGCCCAAGCGCAACGTGGCAACCCACCAGGCTACACCGTAAATTGATCCAGACCGCCAGCATGAGCGCCGCAAAAACCAGCGTCATGGAAAGCGCGCGCCCGTGGCCGTGAATGCCGATGAAACGCAGGATCAGTATGGCAATCAGCGGACCGAGCAGGATACTCAGAAAAAACGCGAGACAAAAGCCGAGCGAGACGCCGTAATAACGCCAGAGATTCCGGCCCAAGGGCAGTCCGGTATGAGATTCGCCCAGCACCACATAACGTATTGCCTGCACGGCCAATACGTTCATGACCAGTAGCTTGAGAAGATACAGGCCCAGGATGAGCAGCGGTATCAACAAGGAATGTCGTCTGGGCGCGTGATGCAATTTGCTTTGCATGAATTGCACAAAGTAAATCGCCACGGTTGTGGCGGCGATCAACAATGGCCGCTGCCGGACCATTCTGATTGAATCGCGCCACGTGCCCGTGATGCACTCTTCGAACGTTATCGTCGTCATGGCTGACGTCCCCCGTTTGACGCGCCACGTCTTTCTGCCTGGGTGGCGCTAACCGCAATGCATGTTTTAGATGTCTTATCGGCTGCCTGCCGATTCTGCCATGCAAATCCGGGACGTGTACGGGGGTTGAGCGCCAGCGTGCACCAACGTACGTTACGCCGTGGCGCCGTCGCGCACCACGCTTGCCAGCCGCTCGATATGCTCCGGGCCGATACCGCAGCAACCGCCGATCAGCGACGCCCCAGCCTGCGCCCACGAACGCGCGAATTCCGCATAGCCTTGCGGTTCGAGATCGGCGCGCAGCTTGCTCAAGCCGTCGTTCGCGGCCATCGATTCGCGCTCCGGTTCGAATGCATTCGCGTACACGCCCAGTTCCAGCGCAGCGCCGTTGCGCTCGCGAACGTCGCGCGCTTCCACCACTGCCGCGCGCATGATCTCCGCCTGGCTGCAGTTGAACAGGAACGCCTGCGCGCCCAGTTCCAGCGCCGCCTCGACGGCGGCTTCCACCGTTTCGCCCGAACGCAGCCGTGCACGCTCGCGGCCTTCGACGATTGCCTGCACATCGCCGCTGTCGTCGAGCGTGAACGACAGCCACAGCGGACGCACATCGTCGCCCAGCGCACGGCGAGCGGCGCGCGCTTCATCGATCGAACTCAGCGTTTCGCCGAGCCACAGATCGACGTGCGGCGTGAGACCCTGCACGAGCGCATCGAGCAAGGGCGCGGCTTTTTCGGCATCGAACAGATCCGGCCGATACGAACCGAACACCGGCGGCAGCGAACCCGCCACCTTCACGGCACGCGCCTCGCCTGCTGCAGCGGCCGCTTCACGCGCGAGACGGCCCGCGCGATCCGCAAGCGCGACGCCTTGCTGCGCGAAACGCTCCTCGCCGATATGAAACGGCACGACCGCATAGGAATTCGTCGTCACGACATCGGCACCGGCGCGCACGAAGGCGTCGTGGGCCGCGCGCACATACTCGGGCGCTTCGATCAGCGCAAGCGCCGACCATTCCGGCTGTTTGAACGGCGCGCCCATGCGCAGAAGTTCGCGGCCCATGCCGCCATCGAGAATTCGGATCATTGTTGTAGCCTGAAAGTTGTCGGGTTTGCGGCGCGCGAATGGCTCGGCGAATCGCTCAGCGCAATGCGCCAATCGTTTCGACGCGCGCGCCGCTTCGTGCAGCATTGCCCTTGCTATGCGGCGTTTCGCGCACGAGATAGCGATTGAGGCGCTTTTCCAGCAGCGCAGCAGGCCAGGTGAACGCCACGACTAGCGCGACATACACGATGGCCGCGCCCGCCAGCGGTTCATAAACGCGGAAGGTCTCGAAACGCAGCGTATTCGCGGTGCCGAGCACATCGAACACGGTAATAGTGGAGGCCAGCACGGTGGATTTCATCAGCAAGATGGTTTCGCCGATCAACGCAGGCAGCGCGAGCCGCAACGCACGCGGCCCGACGATGCTGCGCAGCACACGCCAGCGCGACATACCGAACGCGTAGCCCGCTTCCACTTCGCCCGCGGGCACGCCCGCAATCGCGCCGCGCAGAATCGTCGCCACATAGGCGCTCTCGTTGATTGCGAGCGCAACGATCGCGTACCAGTACGCATCGCGCAGAAACGGCGAAGCCCAGCTATCGCGCATCCACTCGCGCGGCAGAATCTGACCGAAGCCGTAGTAAAGCAGATAGATCTGCACGAGCAGCGGCGTGCCGCGAATCAGCGTGATCCAGCCGCGTGCGGGCCAACGCCATGCGAAGCCACGCGCGCCGGCGGCCAACGCGAGCGGCACGCCAATCACGAGACTCGCTGCGCCGGAAATAAAGGTCAGCGAGAGCGTGGTGGGCACGGCCTCGATGAGTTTCGGCAGCACGGTGCCGGTGAGGAACGCAAACGAGAACATCAGAGCGAAGCCAGCCGCACACCGCGATTCACGCGCTTTTGCAGCCTGCCGAACACGGCCATCGAGCCGATGCTCAGCGCAAGAAAGAGCGCAGCGGTGACGAGATGAAAGAACAGATAATGACGCGTCGCGCCAGCCGCGAGCTGGCTCGTCTTGAGCAGATCGGAGAACGAACCGAGCACGCTGATATAGGACGCGTCCTTGGTCGCGTTGAGCCAGACATTGCTCACGCCCGGCAACGCAAGCCGCAAGGCAAGCGGCAAACGCACGCGCCGGAATACCTGGGCGCGCGTCATGCCGAACGCAAGCGCGGCCTCGACCTGGCCCGCCGGCACGGCGATCAGCGCGCCGCGAAAGATATCGGTGAGATACGCGCCCTGAATGAAGCCGAGCGAACAGATCGCCACCGCGAGCGGATCGAACGCGAACGCCGGCGACACCAGACCCGCGGCGTGCAACGCACTTTCCAGCGCGGGCGCGAGCGCATAGAACGCGATCAGCAGGCAAAGCAGCTCGGGCAGCGCGCGCACGACGGTCGTGTAACTGCGGCCTAGCACGCGCAGCGGCGCATGGCGCGAGAGCTTGGCGCCGCTGCCCGCGAAGCCTGCCAACGTGCCGACAACAAATGAACCGGCCGCGACCGCGACCGTCTGCGCGAAGGCCGCGGCGAACTCGCGGCCATAACCGCCGTTACCGAACGATAGCAGCGCGAAGACGGAGGTATCGATCAGCACGGAATCAGTTGCTCTTTTCGATCGTGCCTTGCAGCTTGGGGTAACGCGCGGTGATCGCGTCCCACGTGCCGTCCTTTTGCACCTGGGCGATGGCATCGGACAGACGCGCGCGCAGCGCATCGCCGCGACGCACACCGCCGCCTACGCCCAGACCGAGCACCGGATCATCCTTGCAGGTGCCCTTGATCTCGAAGTCCTTGCCGTCCGGCGAATTCAGGAACGCCGTAAAGAGGCCCTTGCCTTCCTGCACGTAATCGACACGACCGGCGACCAGATCGGCGAGCGCGTTGTCGAACTTGTCGAAGGACTTGATCTGCGCGTCGTGCTTGAAGCGCGCGTCGAGGAAGGCCGAGAAGTTCGTACCGGCTTCCACGCCAATCACGCGGCCCTTGAACGTCGCGGGCACAGCGCAGTCGACCTTGCGCTTGTCGCTCTTTGCGCCGACGAAGACCGTGGGCGACTCGTAGTACGGACGCGTGAAGTCGATCACTTTCTGACGCTCGCCCGTGATCGTCATCGACGACCAGATCACGTCGATCTTGCCGTTTTGCAGCGAGGGGACGAGGCCGTCCCAGGCGATATCTGAGAGCTGGCAATGCACATTCATTTTCGTGCAGACAGCATTGAGCAGATCGATTTCCCAGCCTTTCCAGCTACCCGAAGCGTCTTTGGAGAAGAACGGCGGATAGGATTCCGCATCGACGCCGATGCGCAGCGTGGGTTGTGCTGCGGCGACGAGCGAAGATGCAGTGATGGCCAGCAGGGCGGCGGCTAGGCGGGTAATGCGAGCGCGCATGTCGGAGTCCGGTTTTTAGAGTACGGTCGCCTTGGGCGGCGAAAGGGGGGGACTTTAGCGGGTCAGGTCGCAGCTTTCAAATAACCTTTGGTTGTTTGTATATTTTTTTGGGCTGTTGGGGAGGAGTTGGGGGCGTTTTTTGGGGGGCGTTCGGTTGTTATTTCTATTTCTTTCTGTTTGTTTTTTTGTTGGCATTTCCTTGTTTTCGTGTCGGTCTATTAGCGTCGCCCCTGTGCGGGGCGGCACCTACTTTTCTTTGCAGCGGCAAAGAAAAGTAGGCAAAAGAAAGCCGCTACAAACGCCAGAATGACGCAGTCCACAAACAGCCTTTTAGGGGGAAAGGTATAGGAGCATCCGGTCCCTCGGGCCTTCAAAGCTAGTGACAAGGCGCCCGCACACCCAGGGGCGCTGCGCGCCCCGAGAGGCATAACGCAAACCGAAGGTTTGCTGGTTTCACTGGCAAACCCGACCGTTGCGCGCGCAGCGAGCAACGGGATGTATGACGGCTTTGTCACTGGCTTTGAAGGCGCGAGATGCCGGACGGCCCTATACCATTCCCCGTGTAAGGCTGGTTGTGGACTGCGTCACATTGGCGGTGTGAGCGGCTTTCTTTTGCCTACTTGTATATTCTTTCCTGTGGTGCCAGCCCGATCAGTTGGCACCACATTGGACAGATAGCTCGTCTGCCTACCGGGTCTTCAAGCCCGCAGAAAAGCGTGATGCATCTGTCCTTCATCCCCTTAACCCGGACAGTTGACCGAGCCTCGAGCTCGAATTCTCCTGCAAGTATGGGTACCGCGATGAACCAGCCTAATCAGATCTATATCGGCATCGATGTCAGTGGCGACTTTCTTGACCTCGCCATCTACAACTCCGCCGATGCCTGGCGCGTTCCGAATGACGCTCCCTCAATCGACCAGCTTGGAATGACGCTCCCTCAATCGACCGGCTTGTCCAGCAACTGGCCGTCCTTAGTCCCACACTCATCGTCATGGAGGCCACCGGCAAGCTCGAACTCGCTGTGCTCAAGGCCCTCTGTCGCGCACGGTTGCCCGCCATCGCTGTCAATGCGAGACAGATCCGTGATTTCGCCCGCGCCACTGGGCGACTGGCCAAGACAGACCGCATCGACGCCCTCGTCATTTCCCATTTCGCAGCAGTGATACAGCCCGCCGTGCGGCCGCTCAATGATGAGCAAACCGAACAGCTTCAGGCCCTGCTGCTGCGACGTGTCCAGCTCATCGAAATGCTCGTTGCAGAAAAAACCGCCTCACGCGCGCTCATCAAGCCGCACGTGCAAGCCTGCGCGAGCACATCAAATGGCTTGAGCAGCAACTTCATATCGCCGATCATGACATCGATTCGTTCCTGCGTGCCTCGCCCGCCTGGCGCCAGAAGGAGGATCTCTTACGCTCGGTGCCCGGCATCGGCCCAGGCGCTGCCGCTACCCTCATCGCCTTCATGCCGGAACTCGGTTCACTCTCGCGCCGCCAGATCGCTTCGCTTGCCGGTGTCGCGCCGTTCAACGTCGATAGCGGCAATCACAGCGGCAAGCGGCGCGTGCAGGGCGGGCGTGCCATCGTACGGCGCGCACTTTACATGGCATGTATACCGGCGCTGCGCTTTAATCCGGCCATCCGCGCCTTCTATGACCGCCTGTGTCACGCTGGCAAACCGTTCAAGGTCGCCATCACCGCCTGCATGCGCAAACTGCTCACCATGCTTAACGCCATGATTCGCAATTCAACACCGTGGAACCCCACCGATGCTTGACTTTCAATACGGTTGCTTTTCTTTGCCGCTGCAAAGAAAAGTAGGTGCCGCCCCGCACAGGGGCAACGCTAATAGACCGACACGACCACAAGGAAATGCCAACAAAAAACCCAATCAAAACCACAAACCTCACCCCCTCCTAACCACCCGTATCTTCGCACTCCCACCCCCACCACAAAAAAACCGCTCCCCACCATCCGACTCCAGCCCGGAAACCGCCGTCCCCTCAGGCATCTCAAGCCGCTCCAGAACCTTCCCAGTCTGCGCATCGATCCTTCGAAGATCGCTCTCATCGCCCTCCCAAGTGCCGTGCCACAACTCCCCATCCACCCACGTCACCCCGGTAACAAACCGGCTCGACTCCAGCGTCCGCAGCACCACCCCACTCTCAGGATCAATCTGATGAATCTTGCGCGCCCGATACTCCCCCACCCATAACGTCCCCTCCGCCCACGCAAGCCCGGAGTCGCCCCCGCCGCCAGGCGCCGGAATCGTCGCCAGCACCCGCCCGGTCTGCGGATCGATCTTATGAATCTGCGCCTCGGCGATCTGAAACAGATGCTGCCCATCAAACGCCGTCCCCGCATGCGCAGGCACATCGATGGAACCCTGCGTCTGACCACTCTCAGGATCGAGCGATGCCAGCCTGTCGCCCGCCGCGAACCACACGCGGCTCCCATCCCAGGTGACGCCGCCCACCTGCTCGACGCCCTCGAAAGGTCCATATTCGCGGACGATCTTTGCCGTGGAATGCTTCATCGTGTGCTCCTTGTGGGTCGGTTCATGCGCTCATCCTGCTCGCCTGGCAGCGGCGCGGGGAGTAACAAGGCCGTCGCGAATCCCGGCAACGGCGGCATGGTCCAATGCCGCGCGCGTCCCACGCCCACCGGCTGCACCTTGCGCGCGGCCGCCAGCGCATCGAGCGCGCGCTGCACCGTGCGCTGGCTCGCCCCCAACGCCAGCGCAAGCGCCGAACTCGACCACGCTTCGCCATCGGCGAGCAGCGCCAGCACGGCGGCGTGCGGCTCTTCAACCGGCCGCGCCAGCACCGCCACGTCAGTCGCGCCATGCGGATCGAGCGCGAATCCCCGCGCAGTCGCACGAATGCCGGCGATGCCGTCGAGCAACGCACGCAGCCGCCCGATCTCCACGCGTAAGCGCGCCCGATGCGTTTCATCCGCATGCTTCATGCGAAAGGCGCGCGCGATCAGCGCGTCGCGCGACACGTCGCCGGGCCACGCTTCGGCGAGGGCGCGCACCAGCACGAACAGAACCGGCCGGCGCGCGAGCGGCACCGCGTTCGCGGCTTCGCGCACGGCGTAGCGGCAGGCGTCGATCACCAGCGCGTTCGAGGCCAGCAGCGTTTCGACTTCGCCAAGCAGCAGCGGCCGCTCCTCGCCGCGCGCGATCAGCCGCGCGGCAGGCGCTTCGAGCAGTTGCGCCGCCCGCGCAACTTCGGCCGCCAGCGGCGCGATGCCCGCCACGCGCACGGCTCGCGCGGCCTGTGCCAATGCGGTGCGCGCCGCCTGCGCCCGGATGCGCCGCATCGCAATCCCCGCCGCGATCAATTCATGCGATGCACGCAGCGCAGGCGGCAGCGGTTCGGGGTCCATGTCGGCGAGTTGTGTTTCTGCTTCGTCCAGACGGCCGATCAACAGCAGACGGCGAATCGCCAGATGGCGCGCATGCGCCGCGTTGAGTGCGTCGCCGTGCGCTTCGAGCGTTTGTCGCGCTGCATCGAGCGTGGCTTCCGGCCAGCCCAGATCGCGCGATGCGAACGCCACCTCCGCTTCGGCGACGATGCAGCGCGCGCGGGCCACCGCTTCGCGCACGCCAAATGCGCGTGCGGCACTGCGCAAAAGCGCTTTCGCGCGCTCCAGGTCGCCCAATTGCGCCATGGCGATGCCGCGCAGCGCAAGCGCGGGCGCGTCGTCGCGCAAGGCCACGCGGTTCAGCGCGCCCAGCGCGTCACCGGCGGCGAGTGCGCGCGCCGCAGCGGTAATCAGCGAGTCCATGCATGGCCCTTATCAGCCTCGATTCCCGACACATTTGTCACTCCCGGTGCACGACGATCCAAGCCTAATCTAAAACCGCAATCCGCCCTCGACCACTTGCCCGCACGTCCCTGCAAACGGGCGCGGGCGCCATCTCAAGGAGCACATCATGACCAAGGACGCAACCAAGGACGTAACCAGGAACGCAACCCTCCACGCAACCGGCACCCGCGAGCAATGGCTCGCCGCCAGGCTTGATCTGCTCGAAGCCGAAAAAGACCTCACGCGCCGCAGCGACGCGCTGGCCCAGCAGCGCCAGGCGCTGCCCTGGGTGCGCGTCGATAAAGACTACGCCTTCGATACCGAGCAAGGCCGCGCCACGCTCGCCGATCTTTTCGCCGGGCGCTCGCAACTGCTCGTCTATCACTTCATGTTCGGCCCGGATTACGCGGCGGGTTGCCCGTCCTGCTCGGCACTCGCCGATGGCTTCGACGGCAATGTCGCGCATCTGGTCCAGCACGACGTCACGCTGATGGCGGTTTCGCGCGCACCGCTCGCCAAACTGCTGGCTTACCGCGAACGCATGGGCTGGCATTTCCCGTGGGCTTCGTCGCAAGGCAACGACTTCAATTTCGATTTCAACGTTTCATTTACCGCCGAGCAGCAGCGCACAGGCGATGTCGAATACAACTATGCGCGCGGCCAGCACGCGATGGACGCCGATCCGCCCCCCGCGCCCGTCGCCGAATTCGCCGCCAGCTGCGGCACCGACGCCACCACCTACGCACGCGACCGGCCAGGCCTGAGCGCCTTCGTGCGCGAAGACGGCGCTATCTGGCACACGTATTCGACCTACGCACGCGGGCTCGACGCGATCTGGGGCATGTATCAATGGCTCGATCGCGCGCCGCGCGGGCGCAACGAAACCGGCATCTGGTGGAAGCGTCACGACGAATATCGCCCGAAATGAGGTTCATCATGGTCCGCATCGCCAGAGCGCAGATGATTTTCGCCGCAGTCGTCGTGCTGCTGTTCGCGGCCAGCGCGGCGGCCACGGCGCTGCGCTACACGTCCATGTCCGCGATGAACGGCACGCCCATGCCAGGCGGCTGGACACTGTCCGCCGCGTGGCTGCCGCTGTGCGGACGCACGTGGCTGCAAACCGCCGCATCGTTCATATCGATGTGGGCCACGATGATGCCTGCGATGATGTTGCCCGCGCTCGCGCCGATGCTTTGGCGCGTGCGTGAATCGCCAGACATTCAATCTGGATTGCTAATCATATCGGGCGCGGCCGGCTACTTCTCGGTGTGGCTGCTCGCAGGCAGCGTACTTTTTCCGCTGGGCGCTGCATTGGCCTCGCTCGCTGTGCACCTGCCGGCACTCGCCCGCGCAGCGCCGCTCGCGGCAGGCGTCGTGGTATTGGTCGCGGGCGTACTTCAATGCACATCCTGGAAAACCAGGCGCCTCGCCTGCTGCCGCTCGCTGCGCGCCTGCCATCATGCGTCGCCAGCAAGCGTAGTCGACGCGATGCGCGAAGGCACGCGCCTCGCAATACGCTGCGGGCTGTGCTGCAGCAACTGGATGGCGGTACTGCTCGCCGCCGGCGTGATGGATCGCCACGCAACGTTGATCGTGAGCGCAGCGATTGCCATCGAGCGCATCGCATCGGCGCGCCAGCCGCTCGTGCGTCTGGCTGGCATCGCGAGTATCGCTGCGGGCGGCATGCTGATTGCGCGCGCGATCCGATAACTGCATTGCTTGCGCCAGCGCATGCCACACGCGTACGTGTCACCGAAAGATCATATTGAAGCGTTGAACGTCGCCTAGAATTCAACGCACTTCTCCGGCGTCCGCATCGATTCCCTGCGGGCCGCCCGTCTCGCTTGATCCCGTTCATTCCTTCGCGCCGCCAGCGCGCGCGGCGTGCATCGAATGTGTCTCGCTGCTTCGTCCCATGCCTTTCCACAGGAACCCGTCATCATGAGCGACATCGAATTGCAGGCGTATCGCGGCACCGACAGTGTTTTCCTCGCGTGGTGGCACGAGAGCGCGATTGCCGATTGTCTCGGCTACGCCGTCCTGCGCCGCGTCGATGGCAAGAACGCCACGCCGCTGAACGCCTACGTGGGATTTTCGACTCAGCATGCCGTGCAATCCAATGCCGACGCGAAACCCTCGACGCTCTGGCCATATCAGCGCTTCACGTGGACCGATTTCGAAGTACCCGCGACCGGCAAGGTCGAATACAGCGTGGTGGCGATGACGGGCAAAACGTCGAAGCCCACCGAAAGCGATATTCAATCGCCGTGGTTCGAACCGGCCACACCGCAACCGAAAACGTATCAGCCGTTTTTCAACGTCGGCATTGTCGGTGCGCGCTGGTTTGCGAAATGCGCCGAGGTCTATCCCGATCAATTCGCAGCGCTGCGCACCGCGCTCGCACCGAAGCACACCAACACCGAAAACAACGAAAACGACGAAAACAGCGCGAACAACGATCCCGATATCGCCACGCAGGCACTGGAAACCGTGCTGCAACTGCCGCTGCCCGCCGAGGCGATTCCCGCGCTCGCCCACGCCAGACCGAAGCCCACCATCGGCAGCGAACTGGGCGGCGAGCTCGTCAAGCAGATGCACGCGCTGCTCGACGAAGCGCATCGGACCGAGGACATGCATCTCTATCTGGTGCTGTTCGAGCTTTCCGATAGCGATCTGATCGCGCGTCTCGCGCGACTCGGCCAGCGCTGCCACCTCGTGCTCGCCAACAGCACGCACGAAAAAGGCACCGACGAAAACGCCAGCGCCGCCGCCGCGCTAACGGGCAAGGTCGATCTGTCGCGCCGTATTCTCAAACCGTCGGGTGTCTACGCGCACAACAAGTTCGCCGTGTTCGTCACGGGCGGCGCAGCCGATCAGCACGGCAAGGCGCAAAAGGTCTGGACCGGCAGCACGAACTGGACGCCGCACGGCCTTTATACGCAGGTGAATAACGGCCTGCTGGTGAACGACGCGAAAATCGCCGCGGCGTATCTGGCCGAATGGCAACGTCTGCGCGAAGCCGATTTCCGCACGCCGCCGCCCGCCTCCGATACGCAGGTCAACACGTTCAAACACGGCAAGCAGACGACATCGGTATTTTTCAGCCCGCATCTGCCGAAGTCGATCGGCGCGAATTCACCGGATCTCGCTTACGCGCGTTCGCTGATCCAGAACGCGAAATCCGGCATTCTCACGCTAATGCTCGATCCGGGCTGGCAAGGCAGTCTGCTGCAGGACATTCGCGAGCAGGCCGAAGCCGATGCCGGGCTCTATATTCGCGGCGTGGTCAATACCGATCCCACGATTCACGCGCATGCGGGCGACACGACGGCCGTGGGTTTTCTGCACGGCACCGAAGCCGTGCCCTCGAATTACGATATCGTCCTGCCCGCCACGCAACACCAGAAAGGCGCGCCGATCCTCGATTATCTCGGGCGTGTGGGCATCGTGGTCGTGCATAGCAAGATCATCGTGATCGATCCGCTCGGCGATCATCCGGTGGTCATGACCGGCTCGCACAACGCGGGCGTGAAAGCCGCCACCGTCAACGACGACAATCTCATCATCATCGAAAACGATCGCGATCTGGCGATTGCCTACGCGGTCAATGCAATCGCCGTGTTCGATCACTTCTGGTGGCGTCACAACATGGCGCCGCCTGCGAAGCGCAAGAACGCGAAGGCCAGCGACGCGACCATCGGCGGTCCGTCCCATCTGACGTCGCCGCACGAATGGACCGGCCTGCG
This sequence comes from Paraburkholderia sp. J69-1, assembly GCF_905220255.1. NCBI lineage: Bacteria > Pseudomonadati > Pseudomonadota > Betaproteobacteria > Burkholderiales > Burkholderiaceae > Paraburkholderia > Paraburkholderia sp. J69-1. The sequence goes on from NZ_CAJMZG010000014.1 coordinate 112,646, forward strand.
CCCGAATGCGTCATGGCAAGACAAGTTCTATGCCAGCGATGCGAGCGCGGGTGAAGCGCGTTTCTGGGGGCTGGAAGTGAAGGAAAAAGTCGAATGAAGCGGCGATGAAGCACCGATAAGACGAAGGCCGCGCGCGCAGAGCGCCGCGCGGCCTCTGAACGATGTCAGCAGGCGAACGAAGCCTCGGCCGCGCCCGGCATATTGTCTAGCGCGCGACCGCCGTCCCGGCGGGCTTCGGTCTCGCCCGAAAACGTGGTTTCGCTATAGGCGATGACCTTGAAGCCGCCACCGACGGCGCGCGGAATGGTAATACCCCAGTGCCAGCCGCCTTCCTGTTCGAAGACGTGCAACTTTAGGGCCGAATGCAATATTGGCGATTGGGATGCGCTCACGACACGCCCTCCTTTTCGAAAAATGTTTCGAAGCGCGTTCGAAACTCCAGGCGACTCGTGCAGTGTAGGCGGTGATATTGTGCAGTGCAATAAGCGTTAATCTCTATGCAGAAGGTTTTATATCGTCAAAATCGCAAATTTCGGCTGCTTAAAACCGGTATGCAATTGGCTTTATTACTTATTGGGTAAAAACCACTAATATCGGCGGCCGCTGGCAATCAAGGCGTCGGCCCTGCGCAACGGCGCGATGAGCGGGTATGATCGAAACCCGTGAAAACTCCGCCTGAGCGCTTATGAACACCCCTGCCGAAGCCTCCTCGCCCCGCGCGCTGCGTGCGCTCACCCCGCTGGAGGCGCGCATCGTCGGCGTGCTGATCGAGAAGCAGCACACCGTACCGGATACGTACCCGCTGTCGCTCAATTCGCTCACGTCGGGCTGCAACCAGAAGACGGCACGCGCGCCTGTCATGAATGTCAGCGAGGCCGAAGTGCTGAGCGCCATCGAAGATCTGAAACATCTGAGCCTCGTCTTCGAAGGCAGCAGCAGCCGCGTGCCGCGTTTCGAACATAACCTCAATCGCGTGCTGGGTATTCCCACGCAAGCCGTGGCCTTGCTGACCGTGCTGCTGTTGCGCGGCGCGCAGACCGCTGCCGAATTGCGCCTGAATTCTGCGCGGTTGCATGGTTTCGCCGATGTCTCTTCGGTCGAGGCGTTTCTCGCCGAACTGGCCGAGCGCGAGCCGCCGCTCGTCATCAAGCTGCCGCGTGCGCCGGGCGCGCGCGAGAACCGCTGGATGCATCTGCTATGCGGCGAAGTGAGCGTGGCGAGCTACGAAAGCGATGACTCGGGCGCGGGCGTATCGAGCGCTGCGGGTATTTCGAATGCCGATTACGAGTCGCTGCGCGCCGAACAGCAACGTCTCGCCGATGAAGTCGCGCGCCTGCAGATGCTGGTGGAACGCATGGCGAGCGAACTGGGCATCTCCATCGAGAAACAGGCTGACGAAGAGTGACGGCAATCGCTGCGCAAAGGCACGCGACGCGTCATATTAAATGTTGAAAAGCGGCTGGGCGGATCACTCCACCCAGCCGCTTTTTTTCATGCAGCATCACAAGATCACTGGCCGATCTGACGGCTGACGTGATTCTCCTGCTGATTCAGTGCGCGGTCTTCGGCGTGCGTGATATGGCCGTTGTTCTGGCTGGCCATCATGCGTTCTTCACCGCGAATCTGGCGATCATCGCGATGCAGACGCGCGGCTTGCGCGTGGGACATTTCGCCTTCGCGGACTTCCTGGTGGATACGGCGGTCCTGATGCGCGAGACGATGATTCACTTCCACACGACGCGGATGCGTGGCATCCCAATGCGAATAGGAAGCGGCCGACGCATTGCCTGCAAAAGCGAGCGTAAGCGTGGCAAGAGCGGCGAAATAAACGGGCAAGCGGCGCATGGTGGTTCTCCCTGAAGTCTGCGGTGACGGCACGATGCCGTCTATCCGCTCAACGCGGCGCCTTATCGCGTTGTTGACCCCAGGATTGTGAGTTCTGCAACCGGGTGTATCCGCTCGCCTACACCTCCCGGCGAGTCGTCATTGCGCCTTGCGCGCCGCCTCGATAATCGCATCGGCCACGGCTTGCGGCTGGCTCACCAGCGCCACATGGCTCGCATTCACCTTCGTCACCTGTGCGCCGATATGCGCGGCCATCCGCGCCTGAAGCTGCGGATCGATCATGCGGTCCTGCTGCGGAATCACGAAGAGCGACGGCTTGTCGTGCCACGCGGCCTGCGTCACCTTTTCGTCGATACAACCCGCGAACCACGGCGCCTGCGTCGCGGCAATCAGCTTGCGCTGCGCGAGCGGCAGATCCTGCGCGAAATCGTCGATCACACCCTGGGTCGAGAGCGTCAAATAACCGGCCGAATCCTTTTTCAACTGATCGGCCCAGACGGGCGGCGGCAGTCCCTTCGTGATATCGCTGATCGATTGACCGTTATCCGGCGCGAAGGCGGCCACGTAGACCAGCGCCTTGACCTTGTCGTCGTTGCCCGCTTCGCTTACGACCACGCCAGCCCACGAATGGCCCACCAGCACCACGGGGCCTTGCTGCGCATCGATCACGCGCTTCGTCGCGGCCACGTCGCCCGCGAGCGAATCGAGCGGATTCTGCACCGCCACCACATGCAGGCCACGCGCCTGCAGCAGCGCGATCACCTTGTCCCAGCTCGAACCGTCGGCGAAAGCACCGTGCACCAGCACGACGTTCTTGCCCTGCAACCCGGCGGACGACGCGCTTTGGGCGGCATGCTGCGTCGCATAGGCAGCGGGCAAGGCGAACAGGGAACCGAGCATCAGCGCGCTCGCAAGGGTCCGGCGAAGAAAGCGGGTCATCGAATCACTCCTGGCAGAAAAAAAGTTGTTGTTGTTCGAGGTGTCGCGAGGCGGGGTTCAATCCAGCGCCTCGCGACGGCAGGTGCGCTGCATTATGAGTGGGCGTAGATCGGTTCGAGGCCGGGCACGTCCTGCGGATCGGCGGCTTGGTGGCCGACGTGCGAGACGCGTGCAAGCGGCGCTGCCGATTCCGAACTGCCGTTCGCGCTGCCGCCGTAAGCGGCGTTCGCGCCTTGCTGGTTCGCGGCGATGCGCGAAAGCGCGGCTTGCAGGTTCGCGGGGTACTGGTTGTTGTCGCTGGCAGGCTGATAGCCTGCCTGCTGAAGCTGGACGAGTTCGGCGCGCACTTCGGCGCGGGTGATCGTGTGATCCTGCGCGAACGAAACGGCGGGCACGGCAGCGGCAACGACGACGGCGGCGGCAACGAGGGAACGAACGAGGTTCATGATTTTCTCCAGTCGATGACAATGAGGGGCTTCGTTAAAGGTTCTGCGCTTCACTTGCACTTCCTGACGCCCGGCTGCGCGGTTTCTGTTTCGCTGCAACCTTGCGTTGGACGTATTTGGCGCCTCGCACGTATCTGGGTTGTTTCCGCACCCCCCGCTTATTGCAAGCGAGTTTTTCCAACCGCAGCGCAGATACATTGCGGTACAAAACTCGTCGATTTACCGGCTCGCGGATGCGTCCGGCAGCGCTTTGCGCCCGTATATCGCTCAAGTCCACCGTCCGCGCCACTTCGCCCGCCATGACTCCCAGCCCGCTGCCGCTGCACCCCTTGCTGCCTCGCCTGGCGCTGGCGATGCTATATTCCGTCAGACCCTTCCGTCCTTTCAGTACCTTCAGCGCGGGCGCTGGACGCCCCCACATGCGCATGACCGATACGTCTGGCAAGGCAGAGAACACCGACGAAGCCGCGCGCCGCGCGCACCTGAACCAGTTGCTCGCTTGCGTAGGCCAGGGCGATCAGGCGGCGTTCGCGGAGCTTTACCGGCTCGCGTCCGCGCGCGTCTTCGCGGCCATCGTGCGTATGGTCCACGACCGCGCCGAAGCCGAAGACCTGCTCCAGGACGTCTTCACCACCGCCTGGCGGCGCGCCGACCTGTTCGACCCCGCGCGCGGCGGCGCGATGACCTGGCTGGTCACGCTGGCGCGCAACCGCACGATCGACCGCTTGCGCCAGCATCGCGAAACGCCGATCGCCGAAGACAGCGAACTCGATCTCGCCGACGATCACCCCACGCCCGCCGCGCTCGCCGAAGCCAGCGAAGAACGGCGCCGCCTCGAACACTGCCTCGAACAACTCGCTCCGCAGCAGCATCGCGCGGTGCGCGAGGCCTTCTTCAGCGGCGCGACCTATAGCGAGCTGGCCGCCCAGTTGAGCGTGCCGCTGGGCACGCTGAAAAGCTGGATACGGCGCAGCCTGATGCAACTCAAGACCTGCCTCGAGCGATGAGCACGCCCGCCGACCACGATCCCGAACTGCTCTGCGCCGAATACGCGCTGGGCGTGCTTGACGCCGCCGGGCGCCAGGCGCTGGAACAGGCCGCCCGCACCGACGCCGTTCTCGCCGCCACGCTCGCCCGCTGGGAACAGCGTTTCGCGCCGCTGGCCGAGGATCTCGCGCCCATCGCCGCACCCGCGCGCGTCTGGACGCGCATCGAGCGCGATCTGGGCTTTTTGCCCACTCGCGCGGGCGGCACGGCATCCGGCTGGTGGAACGACCTGCGGCTGTGGCGTTTCGTGGGGATCGGCGCGAGCATGGCCGCGCTGGCGCTGGCCGCCGTCAATCTGGTCTGGCTGCGCGCGCCGGCCGGTACGCCCGGCACCACCACGGTGGCGAGCGCGACGCCCTACATGGTCGCGACGATCGCCCGCCCGGACGGCGTCGCCCACTGGACCGTGACCGTCGATCTGCGCCGCCGCGACATCGTCGTCGTGCCAGCGGCGAAGCCGACCATCGCCGCCGGACGCGCCACCGAACTCTGGCTGATCGCGCCAGGCGAAAAGCCGATGCCGCTGGGCGTCTTCCCCGCCGATACGCCCGCCAGCATGCCGATGCCCGCCGAAGTGGTCGCTCACGTCAGCGCGGGCGCGGTGCTGGCCGTGTCGATCGAGCCGCCGGGCGGATCGCCCACCGGCCAGCCGACCGGCCCGGTGGTGGCAACTGGCCCGATGAAGAGCGCGGCTTGATCGACCTCACAAGTTAGCGCTCACTCACTCATCTCTGACGAAAGTCGCGTGGTTTGACGCGATTTTCCGATTCGTCTGCATCCGTTCGCGCGCTTCGCCCGTATCTCCGTTATCGACCTGCTAACGGAGTCCGCATGCCCTTCGCCACCGCGTTCGCCCTCGCCTTTGCCGCGCTCGTGATCGCCTTTGGCGTTGCGTGGCTCGTGCAACTGCGCACGCGCAACGCGGGCATGATCGATCCGCTCTGGGCGGCGACGCTCGGCCTCGTCGCCCTGTTCGCGGCGGCCGTCGGCCCCGGCGCTGGGCTGAATCGCGTTGCTGTTGCGCTGGGCGGCGGCGCGTGGGGCGCGCGCCTCGCGCTCCACCTCTGGCGGCGCAATCACGGTCAGCCCGAAGACGCGCGCTACGCCGCACTGCGCGCGTCGTGGGGCGCGGCCGCCGCGCCGCGCATGCTGGGCTTCTACCTGCTGCAGGCGGTCGCCTCGATGTTCCTGTCGATCGCCTTCTTTGTGCCCGCATGGAGCGCCGCCACGCCCGCGATTCCGCTCGTGGTCGCCGCCCTGGCGCTGGGCCTCGCGGCCGTGATGGGCGAGTCCGCCGCCGACCGCCAGTTACGCCGTCATATCGCCGATCCCGCCAATCGCGGCCGCGTCTGCACCAGCGGCTGGTGGCGCTATTCGCGGCATCCGAACTACTTCTTCGAATCGCTGCACTGGTGCGCGTACACGCTCTGGTCGATCGGCCTGCCGTGGGGCTGGGCCACGCTGCTGCCGCCCTGCGCGATGGCCTGGCTGCTGCTCAAGGTATCAGGCGTGCCGATCCTCGAAGCGCGGCTGATGCAAAGCCGCGCGGGCTACGGCGAGTACATGCGCACGACCAGCGCGTTCATTCCATGGCCGCCGCGCGGCAACCATGCCGATCATGCGGACCACACCCACCATCATCGCGATCACAGCGAGAGGAGACCTCACCCATGACCGCCACCACGAGCCCGCAAGGCCGCGCCACTGCGCCGCCACCCACCGCGTCCGGGCAGGAAAGCTGGCCGATCCGCTGCTGCGAGCGCGGCTGGCTGCCCGACTGGCTGATCCGCGCGGGCATGCGCACGCTGATCCGCCAGCGCCTCGCCGACGAACACGCCAACGACGGCGAACGCCGCGCCGAAGCCTTCGAAACGCTGGTCGCCTCGCTGCGCGCCAGCCCGATCGCCGTGGAAACGCACGCCGCCAACGCCCAGCACTACGAAGTGCCCGCAAGCTTCTTCGAGGCGCATCTGGGCGCGCGGCTCAAGTACTCGTGCGGCTACTATCCGCGCGGCGACGAAACGCTCGCCCAAGCCCAGGACGGCATGCTCGCGCTCTACGCGCAGCGCGCCGGCATCGCGGACGGCCAGCGCATTCTCGACCTCGGTTGCGGCTGGGGCGCGCTCTCGCTGTGGCTGGCGCAGCGCTTTCCGCGTGCGCAGATCGTCGGGTTGTCGAATTCGCAGGGCCAGCGCGCCTTCATCGAACAGCGTGCGGCCGAACGCGGTCTGAGCAACCTGCGCATCGTCACCGGCGATGTGGCGAGTTTCGAATTCGCGCCCGGCGAAACGTTCGACCTCATCGTCTCGGTCGAAATGTTCGAGCACATGAAGCACTACGGTCTGCTGCTCGCGAAGATCGCCCGCTGGCTCGCCGACGATGGGCAACTGTTCGTGCATCACTTCGCGCATCGGCTGCTGGCGTACCACTTCGTTTCGCGCGACGGCAGCGACTGGATGACGCGCCACTTCTTCACCGGCGGCACGATGCCTTCGGCGGATTTGCTGCTGCGTTTTCAGGACGATCTCAGCGTCACGCGCCAATGGTGGATCGACGGCCGGCATTACGAGCGCACCGCGAACCACTGGCTCGCGTCGCTCGATGCGGCTCGCGAACAGGCGCTGCCGATGCTCGCAGCAAGCGGCGATGCACGCGTCGCGCTGCAACGCTGGCGCATGTTCTACATGGCGGTGGCCGAACTGTTCGGCTATGCGCGCGGCCAGGAATGGGGCGTCGCGCACGTGCTGATGCGCAAACGCGGCTAGCTTGCATCCGATACGGCGCGCGCTGCGTATATCGGTTCAACAAGGACCAAACCAGGCAGTGAAAGGGAAAGCCAACAACGCCGGTCCGCACATCGACAAGAAAAAACGACAAAGCACAATCAGGGAGGCCGCAACCATGCACGCCACGCAAACGATGTTCGATGAACCCGCCGCCTTGCCGCCCGGCCAGCGTGTGGCCGTGGTCGGCGCGGGGGTGGCCGGGCTGGCGAGCGCGTGGCTGCTGGCGCGGCGTCATCGCGTGACGCTGTTCGAAGCCGCCGGTTATCCCGGCGGCCACGCGCATACCGTGGATGTCGAACTCGATGGCGTGCAGCATCCCGTCGATACCGGCTTCCTTGTTTTCAACGACCGCACCTATCCGAACCTCGTCGCGCTGTTCGAGGAACTCGGCGTGGCCACGCATGACAGCGAGATGTCATTTTCGGTATCGGTGGACGAAGGCGCGCTCGAATGGGCCGGCACGAGCCTGAACACGGTCTTCGCGCAGCGCCGCAACCTGTTTTCGCCGAGCTTTATCGGCATGCTGCGCGACATCCTGCGCTTTAACGCCGCCGCCGAAAGCAACTACGAAGCCGCGCGCCGCGAGCGTCTTTCCGTGGGCGAACTGCTGCTGGCAGGCGGCTACGGCGCGCCGTTCCAGCGTCACTATCTATTGCCGATGGCCGCCGCCATCTGGTCCAGCGCCGCCGCCGACGTCCTGCGTTTTCCCGCCGCCACTTTCCTGCGCTTTTGCATCAACCATGCGTTGCTGCAGGTGAACCAGCGTCCGCAGTGGAAGACGGTCGCGGGCGGCTCGCGCGAGTATGTGGCGCGGATGGCCGGCGCGCTCGACGATGTGCGGCTTTCCACGCCGGTGCGCGCGATCCAGCGCCACGCCAACGCCGCCGAAGGCGTGACCGTCGTGACGGACGATGCGGGCCACGAACGCTTCGACGCCGTGGTGCTCGCCAGCCACGCGCCCACCAACCTCGCCTTGCTGGCCGATGCCGATGCGCAGGAACGCGCCACGCTGGGCGCCGTGCGCTATCAGCGCAACATCGCGCTGCTGCATACCGATACGGCTCTGCTGCCGCGCCGTCGCCGCGTGTGGTCGGCGTGGAACTATCTGAGCCGCAGTGCGCTGGCGCGCGCCGGCGATCAGCCCGTGTGCGTAAGCTACCTGATCAACCAGTTGCAGCCGCTGCCGTTTCGCACGCCGGTGATCGTCACGCTCAACGCGGTGGACGCGCCCGCGCCGCACACGCTGCTCGGCCGCTATGAGTACGAGCATCCGTTGCTGGATCTCGCCGCCATCGACGCGCAGCAACGTCTGCCCGCCTTGCAGGGCCGCCGCCGCACGTGGTTCGCGGGCGCGTGGACGGGTTATGGCTTTCACGAAGATGGCCTGAAATCCGCGCTGCGGGTTGCGCGCGACTTCGGCGTCACGCCGGCGTGGGCGAAGCTATGAACGCGCTGCGCACCGGCCACGCCGCGCTGCTGCTCACCGGCCGCGTGGTCCATGAACGACTGCGGCCCGTGCGCCATGCGTTCGCGTATCCGCTGTTTCAGATCTGCTGCGATCTCGACCGGCTCGATACGCTCGCGTCGTGGTGGTTCGGCGTCGATCGATGGCGCGTGTTCGCGCTCGCCACGCGCGATTACGGTCCGCGCGACGGCAGCGCGCTCGCGCCATGGATGCGCGCGCAACTTTCGGCAGCCGGCATTGCCGCCGATGGCCCGATCTGGCTGCAGACCATTCCGCGCCTGTTCGGGCATGCGTTCAATCCGGTGAGCTTCTGGTATTGCTACGACCGTACGGGCAGTCTGCGCGCGCTTTACGCCGATGTGCGCAACACCTTCGGCGCGCATCACGGCTATCTGCTGAGCGCGCCGGAACACGCCGCCATCGACGCGAAAACGGCGCTGGTCTGCCGCAAGGTCTTTCACGTTTCGCCGTTTTGCCGCGTCGAAGGCGAGTACGCGTTTCGCGTGATCCAGCGCGATCGCACGCTGGCGGTTCGCATCGACTATCACGATGCCGATGGCCTTTTACTACGCACCGCGCTGGCCATGCACGCCGCGCCGCTCACCGCGCCGCGCGCGTGGGCCGCGCTACTGCGCGCGCCCGCCAATGCGGCGAACGTCCTGCTGCGCATTCACTGGCAAGCGCTGCGCCTCTGGCTCAAGCGCGTGCCCTTCCACGGTAAGGCACCCGGCGCACGCGCGCCGCTTCCCCACCACGAGGCCCGCCCATGACCTTGCTGCATCTGCTGCGCCTGCCCGGCTTTGCCGATAAACCGGTTCCGCTTGCTTCGCGGCTTGCCGCGCCGGTGTCGTCGCGCCTCTTTATGGCGCTGCTGCGCCGCATCCGCCACGGCCACCTCACGCTGACGACGCCCGACGGCAACCGCCACGTGTTCGGCGATCTGCACGACGAGCCGGGCGCGACGCTGCATCTGCACGACTGGCGCGCCTGTGCCGTGATTTTGCGGGCAGGCGATATCGGCTTTGCGCAGGCGCTGCGGGAACAATGGGTCGATTCGCCCGATCTGGTCGCGCTGCTGCGTCTCGCGATCCGCAACGAAGCCGCCGTGGCCGCGACCGTGCATGGCGGCACGCTCGCGCGCCTGTGGTTTGCCTTGCGGCACCGGCTGCGCGCCAACACGCGCGAAGGCAGCCGCCAGAACATCCACGCGCATTACGATCTGGGCAACCCTTTCTACGCGCTCTGGCTCGACCGCACGTGGACGTATTCGAGCGCCTGTTTCGACGGCGATCTGCAACGCCCGCTCGCCGATGCCCAGGCCGCGAAGTATCAGCGCGTGATCGACACGCTCGGGCTGCGGCCTGGCATGGAGGTGCTGGAAATCGGCTGCGGCTGGGGCGGTTTCGCGATTCACGCGGCGCGCCAGGGCATCCGCGTGCGTGCGCTCACCATTTCGCAGGCGCAGTACGCCATCGCGGTCGAACGGGTGATGGCCTCGGCGCAAGGCGAGCGTGCGCGCGTCGAGCTTTGCGATTACCGCGACGCGCAAGGCCAATACGACGCGATCGTCTCGATCGAAATGTTCGAAGCCGTTGGCGAAGCCTTCTGGCCGGCCTATTTCGCCACGCTCGCGCGCTGTCTCAAGCCCGGCGCACACGCGCTGATCCAGTCGATCACCATCGGCGACGGGCAGTTCGAGCAGTATCGCGCGTCGAGCGACTTTATCCGCGAAACGATCTTTCCTGGCGGCATGTTGCCGAGTCCCGGCCAGTTCGCGGCGGCGGCGCAACGCGCGGGACTCGATGCGCGCGCAACTTTTGCATTTGGCCGCGATTACGCGCACACCTTGCGCCTGTGGCGCGCGGCCTTCGAAGCGCAGCTCGATAAAGTTCGCGAGCAAGGTTTCGATGAAGCGTTCATCCGCATCTGGCGGCTTTACTTTGCGTATTGCGAAGCGGCCTTCGACGAAGGCCGCACCGACGTGATGCATTTCGTGGTCGGGCGAGCGACTCACTCCAGCGGAAAGCCTGCCTTGAAGCTCTGACGCAGAAATTCCGCGAAGCTCGACACCGCGCGCGGCACGTGCGCCCCATACGGGCGCACGACATGCAACTGCGAAGCGAACGCGCCCACCGGCCGCCAGTTGGGCAGCAGCACGACCAGTTTGCCGGCCTGCAAGGCGGCCTGCGCGCTGAAGTCCGGCAGCAAGGCGATGCCCAGATGTTCGAGCGCGGCGTCGCGCAGCGCTTCGCTGTTATTGGCCGAAAACGGCCCGTTCACCGTGACATTCACGCGCGGGTTCTCGGCACGGCGGCCGGCTTTCTCGAACGACCACGCGCCAGAACCCATCGCACGTGGATAGAACAGGCAATCGTGCTGCGCGAGATCGGCGGGCGTTTGCGGCGTGCCGCGCTGCTTCAGATACGTGCGCGTGGCGACGATCACCGAGCGTGTATCGCAGAGCTTCCACGCCACGTGGGTTTCCGGCACCTGCGCGCTGTGCCGGATCGCCAGATCGAAGCCTTCGCTCGCAATCGACGTGAGGCGGTCGGACATTTCCAGTTGCACACGCACTTCGGGATGCGCGCGCGCAAACTGCGCGAGATGCGGCACCAATTGCTGGCGCGCAAAAGCGACCGGCGCCGTCACGCGCACCGTGCCGCGCGCGACATCGGCCATTTCGCGCACGCCGGCGAAACTCGCGGCGATGCGCTCGAATTCCCCGCGCGTTTCCTCCACGAGCCGCTGCCCGGCTTCGGTAAAGCGCACGCTGCGCGTGGTGCGCTGCACCAGCGCCACGCCCGCCACGCGCTCAAGCTCCGCAATGCGCTGGCTCATGGCCGCCTTGCTCACGCCCAGCCGCGTGGCCGCCGCCGTATAGCTGCCCAGATTCGCCAGCACATTGAGCCAGTGCAGATGGGTCCAGAGCGATTCGGCTTTCTGCGTATCCATAAGGGTTTCCGGGCGTCCACGATGGCGCCGATGATAGCACCCTGGATCGGCATCTTTCAGGGTTTCCACGGGTGATTGTTCACCATCGAAAACAATCAATTCAGCCGTAGCGCCTTTGCAGCGCCGCGCAGGCTTCGTACACTGGCCGTCATCGATCGCAATCACGCGACTCAATGCGACTCAATGCGACTCAACGCGATTCAAACCGCTTCACCCGAACTCAACCACTGGCGAGGAGATGACATGCAGACCTTTACCGATTCCGCAGACGTCGTGCACTTTATCGGCGGCAAGACCGAACGCGGCACGGGCGACCGTACCCAGGCGATCTTCAACCCGGCCACGGGCGCGGCCGCGCGCCGTCTGGTGCTGGGCGAAGTCGCGGACGTCGACGCCGCCGTGGCGAGCGCGAAAGCCGCGTTCCCGGCCTGGCGCGACACGCCGCCGATCCGCCGCGCGCGCGTCATGCTGCGCTTCCTCGAACTGATGAACCGCCACAAGGACGAACTGGCCGCCATCATCACCGCGGAGCACGGCAAGGTATTCGCCGATGCGCAAGGCGAAGTCGCGCGCGGTATCGACGTGATCGAATTTGCCTGCGGCATTCCGCAACTGCTCAAGGGCGACTACACGGAGCAGGTGTCGACCGGCATGGACAACTGGACCGTGCGCCAGCCGCTGGGCGTCGTGGCCGGCATCACGCCGTTCAACTTCCCCTGCATGGTGCCGTGCTGGATGTTCCCGGTTGCCCTGGCCGCCGGCTGCACGTTCATCCTCAAGCCGAGCGAGCGCGATCCGTCGGCGTCGCTGTTCATGGCGCGTCTGCTCAAGGAAGCCGGTCTGCCCGATGGCGTGTTCAACGTCGTGCAGGGCGACAAGACCGTGGTCGATGCGCTGCTCGTACACCGCGACGTGAAGGCCGTGAGCTTCGTCGGTTCCACGCCGATCGCCAACTACATCTACGAGACCGGCGCGAAGCACGGCAAGCGCGTGCAGGCGCTGGGCGGCGCGAAGAATCACATGGTCGTGATGCCCGATGCGGATATCGAGCAGACCATCGACGCGCTGGTCGGCGCCGGTTACGGTTCGGCGGGCGAGCGCTGCATGGCGATTTCGGTGGCCGTGCTGGTGGGCGATGTCGCCGACAAGATCGTGCCGCGTCTGGCCGAACGCGCCCGCACGCTGAAGATCAAGAACGGCATGGAAGCCGATGCCGAAATGGGCCCGATCGTCACGCGCCAGGCGCTGGAGCGCATCGAAGGCTATATCGCCACCGGCGTGGAAGAAGGCGCGACGCTGGTCGTCGACGGACGCGGCCTGAAGGTGCCGGGTCACGAAGAAGGCTTCTTCACGGGCGGCACGCTGTTCGACAACGTCACGCCGGAAATGCGCATCTACAAGGAAGAAATCTTCGGCCCGGTGCTGGCCTGCGTGCGCGTGGACGACTTCGCGCAAGCCGTGCAACTGATCAACGATCACGAATTCGGCAACGGCGTGGCCTGCTTCACGCGTGACGGCAACGTGGCGCGCGAGTTCGGCCGCCAGATCGAGGTGGGCATGGTGGGCATCAACGTGCCGATTCCGGTGCCGATGGCATGGCACGGCTTCGGCGGCTGGAAGCGCAGCCTGTTCGGCGATATGCACGCGTATGGCGAAGAAGGCGTGCGCTTCTACACGAAGCAGAAGTCGATCATGCAGCGCTGGCCGGAAAGCACCGAAAAGGGCGCGGAATTCACCATGCCGGTCGCGAAGTAAGCAGGACCGCTGCCCGCCTGAAAAAACTCAGGCGGGCAGCAAGGCAGCAGCAATCTCGGCGACGCGCATCACATGTGCCGTCGCCGCTGCTCTGGCGCGCTCGCCATCGCGCGCGCGGATCGCCGCGACGATGCCGTTCATTTCCGCCACGGCCTGACGGCCGCGATCGTCGGAAGCAATCGTCAGCGCACGCAGACGGTCGATGCGTGCGTTCAGACTCTGCACGATTTCCCACGCCACCGAACGCGCGCCGCTATCGAACATCTGCTCGTAGAAATGCGCCGTGAGTTCGCGCACGGCCGCGTGATCGTGCGCGGCGAAGGCGCGTTCGATGTGGGTCACGCAGGCGGCCAGTTTTTCGACCGTTGCGGCATCGCCGCGCAAGGCGCACGACCTGGCCGCATCGCCTTCCACCAGCGCGCGAATCTCGTAGATCTGCGCCGCCGTGCTGGCATCCAGACGCGCAACGATCGGCCCTTGGTTCGGCAGCGTATCGACGAGCCCTTCGGTCTCCAGGTGCCGCAGCACTTCGCGCACCACCGAGCGGCTCACGCCCAGTTCCTCGCAAAGCGTGCGCTCGACCAGCCGCTCGCCCGGCGCGAAATGGGCGTCGAGAATCGCCGCGCGCATCTTCTGCAAGGTGAGTTCGCGCAGCGTCGCCGTGGGCCGTTCGACCCGCAACGACGCTGCCGGGGAAGAAAGCGCTGTTTGTGCCGCGTCGCTCATCATCATGCGTGCGCAAAAAGGCGCGTGTCGTGCGCGTCCCATTCGACGACGGCCTGCGTGCCAATCGCGAGACCGCTATCGTGACGCTGCGCCGCCGGCAGGCGAATCGAAATTTCCTGCGACCACGGCGTAGCCACCGCATAGTGCATCGCGTCGCCCAGATAAGTGATGTCGCGTACCGTCACGGGCAGGCCTGCCGCCGTACCGTCGCGCTGCGCGCTCAAACGCATCTGCTCGGGGCGAATCATCAGCGTGCCGTCGTCACCGGCGCTCAGCGCCGGATTGAAGTTGCCGCACGCGAGTTCGAGACCGTTCGGGAACACGCCGTTGGCGAGACCATCGCGACTCGCCGTCACGCGCACCGGCAGGAAGTTCGAGTTGCCGATAAAGCCCGCGACGAAACGCGAAGCCGGGTTCGCATAGAGTTCTTCGCCGGTGCCCACCTGCTCGATCCGCCCTTTGTTGAACACCGCAATGCGATCCGACAAACGCAGCGCTTCTTCCTGATCGTGCGTGACATAGAGAATTGTCACGCCGGTTTCCTGGTGAATGCGGCGCAGTTCGAGTTGAATTTCCTCGCGCAGTTTCTTATCGAGCGCCGAAAGCGGCTCGTCCATCAGCAGCACAGGCGGATCGTAGGCGAGCGCGCGCGCAATCGCCACGCGCTGCTGCTGGCCGCCCGAAAGCTGCGCCGGCATGCGGTCGCGGCATTCGGACAGATGCACGAGCGCCAGCATCTTCTCGACCTTCGCTTTTACTTCGGACTCCGGACGGCGGCGCACGCGCAGCGGAAACGCCACGTTCTCGCCCACCGTCAGATGCGGAAACAGCGTATAGCGCTGGAACACCATGCCAATGTTGCGCTTGTTGGGCGCGACGGCAAGCAGCGGCTTGCCGTCGAGCAGCACGCGCCCTTCGGTCGGCTCCTGGAAGCCCGCGACGATATACAGCGTGGTGCTCTTGCCCGAACCGGACGGCCCGAGGAAGGTCATGAATTCGCCTTTGCGGATGTCGAGCGACACGCTGTCGATGGCGACCACGTCGTCGTAGGTCTTGCGCAGGCGCTGGATTTGCAGGAATGCGTCGGTCATGGCTTACGTCTCCGGGATCGGTTACTGGATCGTCTGGCGGGCGCGGCGCAGCAGCGCACTCGCCAGCATCAGCACGGTGGTGAGCGCCACCAGCAGCGAGGACGCCGCCGCCACCACGGGCGTGAGGTCCTGGCGCAGCGTCGCCCAGATACGCACGGGCAGCGTCTGCAAGGTGGGGCTCGCCATGAAGATCGACACCACCACTTCGTCCCACGAAGCGAGGAACGAGAAGATTGCGGCCGCAACGAGTCCGAGGCGGATCGCGGGCAACGTCACGCGCCATTTCACCGCCAGCGGCGAGGCGCCGCAAATCAGCGCGGCATCTTCCAGCGCGGTATCGAAGCCCGCGAGCGAATTGCTGATGGCGATGATCGCGAACGGCAGCGCGATAATCAGATGGCCGATCACGAAACCGGTCATCGTGCCGGCCAGACCAATGCGCAGGAAGAACGCGTAGAGCGCGACCGCCAGCACGACCACGGGCAACACCATCGGCGTGAGGAAGAAGGCCTGCACGGCGGCGCGGCCGCGAAACTTGCCGCGCACCAGCGCCAGCGAAGCGAGAAAGCCCAGCGAAACCGACAGCACCGTAACGATCACCGCCAGCTTCATGCTGGTCATGAGCGAGTCGAGCCAGCCGGCATCGGTGAACAATTGGCGATACCACTCCAGCGTCCAGCCTGGCGGCGGAAACGCCAGCCATTGCGAGTCGCCGAACGACAGCGCGACGATAAACACAATCGGCAGCAGCAGGAACAGCGCCACCAGCGCACCGATGGCGATGAGCAGCACGCGCACCGCACCGAGACGATCGAAGTCGAGCAACATGTCAACGTCCTCCTAGGCTTTGGCGCGCGTCGCCGGTAAAGCGCAGTTGCAGCGCGTAGAGCCCGAGCGTCACGGCGAGCAGCACGAATGCGGCCGCGCCCGCGAGCCCCCAGTTCAGCAGTTCCTGCACGAGTTGCGCGATCAGTTCGGCGAGCATCATGTACGACGGACCGCCGAGCAGCGCAGGCGTCACGAAGTAACCGAGCGCCATCACGAACACCATCAGCGCGCCCGAGGCAATGCCCGGCATCGCCAGCGGCACGAGAATGCGCCAGAACGCCTGCCAGCGGCTCGCACCGCACACGGCGGCGGCGCGCAAGGTGGCGGGATCGATGCCGCGCAGCGTGGCGTGCAGCGGCATCACGAGAAACGGCAGCATGATGTAGGTCATGCCCACCGTGACGCCGATCAGGTTATTCACCAGCGTGAGCGGCTGATCGATGATGCCCAGCGCGATCAGCAGACGGTTGATCGGGCCGGTCTGCTGAAGCAGCACCATCCACGCGAAAGTCCGCGCGAGCAGATTGGTCCACATCGACAGCAGCAGGATCGAGAACAGCGTCGTGCTCAACCAGCGTGGCGCGATGGCGAGCAGCCAGGCCGTCGGAAAGCCGATCGCCACGGTCACCACCGTGACCACGCCCGCCACCAGAAACGTATTGCCGAACACACGCAGATAAGTGCTCGACCCGAGCAGTTGCGCGTAGTTGTGCAGGCCGGGCGTGGGCTCCATCACGCTGCGCAGCAGCAGCGAAAGCACCGGCAGCACGAAGAAAATGGCGAGCAGCAGCAGCGCGGGCGCCAGCAGCCGCGCGTTGCGCCAGCTACGCCGCTTCGGCGGCGCGTCGACCGGCGCGTGCGCGACGGTGCTCATAACGTTAGGCATGATCTCTCCCGTGCGCACCGCAGGGCGCGGTGCGCATCGTTACGACATTGAGTCCGTGAATCGCCGCTGAAGTCAGCTGAAGTCCGCTGACTTCGGCTTATTTCGCCTGCCAGGCGTACCAGCGTTTGGCGATGGCGTCGCGATTGGCGGCCCAGTACTTCATGTCGAGATTGATCTGCGACTGCGTGAACTGGTCGGGCAGCGTCTTCGCCACGGCGGGTGTCATCAGCGCGGCCGATTTCACGTTGATCGGCGCGTAACCGGTATCGGCGGCGAACTTCGCCTGCGCCTGCGGACTCGTTGCGGTCGCAAGGAATTTGAGGGCAGCGTCGCGATGCTTCGCGCCCTTCGGGATCACCAGCATGTCGGCGGCGGTGAGGTTCTGGTTCCACGAGATGCCGACCGGCACGCCGGTGGCCTGGAGCGCGTGCAGGCGTCCATTCCAGAACATGCCCATCGACGCTTCGCCCGAAGCCAGCAACTGCTGCGACTGCGCGCCGCCGCTCCACCAGACGATGTCGCTCTTGATGGTGTCGAGCTTCTTGAAGGCGCGGTCGAGATCGAGCGGATAGAGCTTATTGGGCGGCACGCCGTCGGCGAGCAGCGCGATTTCCAGCACGCCCGGCGCGGACCATTTATAGAACGTGCGCTTGCCGGGGAATTTCTTCGTGTCGAACAGATCGGCCCAGGTGGACGGCTGCGCGCCCTTGAACGCCGACTTGTGATAGCCCAGCACGAACGAATAATAGAAGCTGCCCACTGCTTGAGGCGACGAGAAACGCGGGTCCAGTTCGTCCTTCTTGACGACCGAATAATCGATCGGCTCGATCAGGCCGTCTTTCGCGGCGGCGTAGGCAAAATCGCCCTCCACATCGACGACGTCCCAGTTGACGTTGCCGCTTTCCACCATCGCCTTGAACTTGCCGTAATCGGTCGGGCCGTCCATCAGCACGTTGATGCCCGTGGCCTGCGCGAACGGCTGCGCCCAGTTCTTCTGCTGCGATGACTGCGTGGTGCCGCCCCAACTGGCGAACACGATCGGGTCGGCGGCCAGCGCGGGCGCGGCCGCCAGCATCGTCACGCTTGCCGCGATCAGCGGCGCGGCGTACAGGGTCCATCTGCTGCTCATGACTTTCTCCACGGATCAAAAGACTGCGAGAGTTGACTTGCGTGACAACGGTGTTCGGGCGGCCGGAGTGGCGTGAAAAGCTTTATTCGTGTGTGGTTTCTTGTGTGCGGTTTTGCGTATGCGCTGGCATCAGGCCAGCGCGAGCGTCTGGACCGTGCCGGCTTCGCTATCGCCGACATACACGCCGAAGGCGTCTTCGTGGCGCTCCTTCACGTAGCGCTGCAGCATCGAGCGCTCGGCGGGATCGCACATCTCGTCCCAGGGCACTTGCGCGAGCGGCACGATGTACAACTCCGGCGCGCTCATGCCGCGCTGCGCGACCACACGGCCGCGATAGAAGATGCGCACGCCGTCGCTGCCTTGCGCGCGCGCCTGCGTCGATTCAAACACGGCAAAAATGAAGTCGAGGTGCGCAATCAGGCCAAGACGCGAGAGCATGCCGCGCAGGCTCCTGGGATCGTTGGCCGCTTCGAGACGCGTGCCGCACGGCAGACGCAAACCTTCGGGCGTTTCGAGCAGCACGACGCCATCCGAGTTTTCGAGGATCGCGCCCACATGGGCGTGCTCGCTCACGGCCGTGGCGGCGAGCGCTTCCTGCGAGAGGCTGAAGTTCACATACGCGCCGCGGCAATAACCGAGCGGCGACAAACCCGTGTTGGCGAAATCGAGCACGCGGCCGAGCAGGATGATGTGGTCGCCCGCGTCGATCACGTCATGTGTGGCGCAGTCGAAATGCGCCGCCGCGCCGTGCATGACCGGCGCACCCGTGGCGCGCGCTTGCCAGGCGACCTGGGCGAATTTGTCCGGGCTTTTCGATGCGAATACGCCGGAGACATCCTTCTGGTCTTCGGCGAGCACGCTCACGGCGAATTGCGGCGTCTGCGAAAACACATCGAAGCTTGCGGCGCTCTTCGCGATGCACACCAGCACGAGCGGCGGATCGAGCGAAACCGAGGTGAAAGAATTCGCCGTATAGCCGCGCGGCGTGCCGTCGGCCTGCACGGTCGTGACGACCGTCACGCCGGTGACGAAAGCGCCCAGGGCGCGGCGAAAACCTGCGGTATCGAAGGCATCGGTCTGGCGGATGGCGTTCATCGCGTACTCCTTGGGGACGGCAGGCGCGGGCCGGCGTCATGTCCTGCGTGTCGTGTTGCTTGTTGCTCGATGAGCTAACGCGGAGCGATTCGGGTCGGTTCGGATCGAGTCGCGTTGCATGAGATTATGGTATGCCATGTTATTGGAGACAAAAAGGCTGTCAATATTATGGAATACCATGATAGGTATGAGGTTGGCGCGATGCGCTTGAGCAGATAACGAGGGCAGGATCGTTGGCGTGGTTTCAATCGGCGCTGATTGAGAGGGTGGGCGGTCAGCGCACGAAGAAGCGCTTCAACACAAACCGCCCGCCTCGCGTAACATCGCGCCACACCGGTTTTATTTGCTCTGTCGCCATGTTTCCACTGATCGCCACCGCCTCCCTGCTCGTCATGATTTACGTCCATGTGAGCCTGCCGCGCTTCACGGCCACGCGCCGCCAGCGCTTTATCGCGCATGCCGTGCTGATACTGGTGGCATTGGCGTTCGGGACGATTTCGGGGATGCTGGCGGGGACCATCGCGCCGCCCTGGGTCGTGATTCTGGGCGGCATGGGCGTGGTTCATCTGCCCGCGATGTGCGTGCTTATTCTCAAGCGCATCCGCCACGAAGGGCAAAGCTGAACACGCTCGGGCGTCGGAATTGACGACGCCTCAATCGCCCGCGTGCACGGTCCACGCCACCAGACGCATGACGACCGGCCGCACGATCAGCACGCAGACAAACGCCGCCGGCATCGCCACGCGATAGGCATTCTTCACATTTTCCATGTAATGCGCGTCCACGCCGAATTCGGCGAAGGTGATGACGAGGCACATCAGGAACGCCATGATCGTCGCCATGTAGAGCGCGAAGACATAAGGCGTGAACCGGCGGGGAAAGCGGAATTTGAGCGTATTTTGTGCTGTTTCGATAGCCATCGGCGAAAACCTCGGGATTGAAGGAGCGGCCAGCGTAGCAAGGGGGTCGGTGCGCCGGTAGCGGCATCGCGCTTGATTCATTCTTAAGTAAAATCAACGAATTCAAGCGACGAGGCGCCGATGAACGTTCTGGGTCTGATCAACAGTTTTATCCGCGTGGTCGAGGGCGGCAGCATCGCGGCGGCGGCGCGTGCCCAGGGCATGAGTGCGGCGGCGGTCAGCCAGAATCTTTCGCGGCTCGAAACGCATCTAGGCGTGCGGCTGCTCTCGCGCACGACGCGCAGCATGGCGCTGACCGAGAACGGCACGCGCTACTACGAGAAAGTGCGCCATATTCCGCGCGATCTGGAGCTTGCTTCGCAGGCCGCCACGGGCACGAGCGAGCCGCACGGCGCCTTGTGCATCGCCACGACGGCGGCGTTCGGGCGTCACGTCCTCTCGCCGCTGATGCCGGCGTTCAAGGCCGCGTATCCGCGTATCGATATCGAATTGATCAGTACGGACCGGCGCGTCGATCACCGGCTGGAAGGCGTCGATGTGAGTCTGCGTATCGGCGCGCAACTCGACGAGCGTCTGATCGCGCGGCGCATCGCGTCGCGGCCCTTCGTGGTGTGCGCGTCGCCCGCGTATCTGGAGCGCGCGGGCGTGCCGGAAACGCCCGAGGCGCTCAAGCATCACGCGTGTCTCGTGTTCCGCTATCCGACCGATGGTCGTTTTTTGCCTTGGGGTTTCGTGCGCGATGGCCAGCGCTTCGACGCGCAGCTCAACGCGGAATTTATCGGCGACGATATCGATATGCTGGCGCAGATCGCCGTGAATGGCGGCGGCATCGCGCGGCTGGCGAGTTTCGTGGCGCAGCCGCTGATCGACAGCGGCCGGCTGGTGCGTTTATTCGATGGGAACCGGCGCACGCAGGCCTGCGCCGAACCCGAACCGATAGAGATTTACGCCTGTGTGGCCGAGCGATCCGCGCTCAATGCGAAGGTGCGGGCGCTGATAGAGTTTCTGGAGGCGCACCTGGGTGAAGGCGGCGAGGCGCACTGAATAAAGATTCCGCCAGCACCAGGCCCACAATCCAGTGGGCCTGAAGCCATCCGGCGCTCTACCCGTTTAATGCTGAAGCTCGACCGAGTCCTGCATGGCCGATTGCATCTTCTGCACGGCATCGACGGTCGCGCGTTGCGCAGCCAGGCCGAAATTACGCTTGAACTCGCTGAATTCGGCATGGCCCGAACCCGTCACCGACTTCTGCGTCACCACCTTGCCGCTCGGATCGGTCACCGTGCATTCGAGCGTGACCGTGAAATCGGTCGGCGGCCAGGTCAGCAGGCTGGGCGAATGCGAGGTCGTCGTGATCGTCGGCGTGACGACGTAGCTCAGGTTCTTCGCCTGCACGGTCGCCGCATCGGGCGCTGCGTTCAGTTTGACGACGTCCTTGAAGAGGTTGCTCAGTTCGAGATAGATCGGCAGTTCGAGATCGCGATAAGGCTTGTACGCCACCTTGTCGCCGCCGCCGCCCGGCGTGACGACTTCCTTGCTGCGCTCTTCGTCGGTAATGACGAGACCGACCGTCTTGTTGATCGGCGCTGCCGTCTTCGAAACGAGCGCCGAGTTATCGCCCGAGATTGCAATGTCGTGCGCGCAACCGGAGAGAACGGCAATCACGCCAGCCGCAAATACACCGCGAAATACGTTGAAGAATTGCATAGTGAATTTATTGTTTGAGTGATCGAAGAATTTAGCGAATCGCATTGATAAATGCGGGATCGGCATAGAGTTCGCCGAGCAGTTTCTGCACGACAAGCGGGTATTGCTGCGTGGCGCGCGGCACGGCGATCATTGCCGCAAACGAAGAATCCCATTCTCCGCGCGCCGACTTCACCTGCTCATAACGCACCGTGCCATCGCGCTTGACGATAAAGCGCGCTGAAATCGTGCCCACGCCGGTGCCAACACCGACATCCACATTGTTCTCAAGCAATACGCCATCGAGTTCGACCGACGCATTCGGCGAAAGCGCTCCGGCTATCGTCAGCTCCTGCGCGACGGCATTCGACAGGTACGCGGCAAAAGAATTGCCGACGGGCGAGCGCATACGGTCTGCGCGCAATTGAACGGGATAGTGATTGTTGCTACCGTCCTGGCTGCTGAAGTCGCCGATTCGCGCCTGAACCGGCGCCGCGGTTTTGAGCGACTGGATATTTTCGACAGAAGGGGAATAAGGCGTCGCGACCACCGAACATGCGGCGAGCATGGACAGCGGAACGCACAGGGTAAGTATTCTCAGTTTGGTCATGTTGTTTTGATGATTGTGCTAATGAACATGCGGGGTCTTTAAGCCCCGCTTTGTTATATCGACCAGAAGCCAGAATTGTTTAGGGCCGGCTTCGCGATAAACGCGGCCGGCCCTGGAGGCTTATGTCGATTCGGCGGATTGTAGGTGATGGCGAGCGCCATCAATGCCAATTGGTGTAGCGAATATATGATGCAGATCGCATTTACTTTTAATTGTTTTTGCGCCGCATTGTCGATTGATTCGCTTGTGGCAAAGCGAGGCGATTCGCTTAAGGTTGCGCCTCGCCCTCTTCCAGCCGCGCCAGCGCCGCCATCGCGAGTTCGGCCGTCCGGCGAATATGCGCTGTGGAAGCCGCTGCGGCCGCATCGCCGTCGTGCCGTTCGATCGCATCGAGCAGCGCGTTCATTTCGCGGTTCGATTCGTTGCTGCGGCCAGGCGTGGCGATCGTCAGCGCGCGCAGGCGGTTGATGCGCGCATTGAGCGTCTTCACGACGCCCAGCGACACGCTCTTGCCCGCGCCTTCGAACATCGCGTCGTAAAAGCGTTCGGTGTAATCGAGCACGCGCGCCAGTTCCTGCGCCACAAAAGCGGCTTCGATCACCGCACGCAGTTCGCGCAGACGCGCCACGAGTTCAGGCGTGGATTGTTCTGCGCAGGCGCGCGCCGCGTTCGCTTCAAGCAGGGCGCGTAGCTCATAAATTTCGCCCACCTGCTGCGGATCGAGGCGCGCGACCACCGGCCCCTGGCGCCCGACGCTCTCCACAAGCCCTTCGGTTTCCAGATGGCGCAGCACTTCGCGCACGACGGTGCGGCTCACGCCAAGTTCGTCGCAGAGCGTGCGTTCGACAAGGCGCGCGCCCGGACGGAAGTAACCCTGCACGATCGCGCCACGCAGCTTGTCGAGCGTGAGTTCGCGCAGCGTCTTGGCATTACGGTCGATTCTGAGGTCGGACATGGACGGCGGACGGCTGATAAAGGTTGGCGAAGGATCTGGCAACGTCCATCGGCGGCAGGCGCACGCAGCGCCCGCCGGCCAATGGCATGCCATATTATGCCTTCTCCCGCCCAGCCGCCCAACGGCGCGTAAGCGCCGTGGCCGCTTATGCGTCCGGTTACGCGTGATAAGCCGTCTCGCCATGCGTGCTGACGTCGAGCCCTTCGCGCTCGCCGTCCTGATCGACGCGCAGGCCGAACACCTTGTCCACCAGCTTGAACGCGACGAACGACACCACCGCCGACCACACCAGCGAGGTGCCCACGCCCCAGCACTGCGCGATCATCTGGCTCGCCATGTCGTAGTCGCCGACCTTGTTCGACACGTAATCGTAGACACCCGTGCCGCCCAGACGCGGTGAAGCGAACACGCCCGTCAGCAGCGCACCCGCAATCCCGCCGAT
Organism: Paraburkholderia sp. J69-1; assembly: GCF_905220255.1. Taxonomy (NCBI): domain Bacteria; kingdom Pseudomonadati; phylum Pseudomonadota; class Betaproteobacteria; order Burkholderiales; family Burkholderiaceae; genus Paraburkholderia; species Paraburkholderia sp. J69-1. The sequence continues at coordinate 136,249 of NZ_CAJMZG010000014.1, forward strand.
GCAGTGCACGCCGAACACGTCGAGCGAATCGTCCACGCCCAGCATGCGCTTGAGGCCATTCACGCCCCAGTAGCACAGCGCGCCCGCGACCAGTCCCATGACGATCGCGCCCATCGGCCCGACAAAGCCGCAGGCCGGCGTGATGACCACAAGACCCGCAATCGCGCCCGACACCGCGCCAAGCATCGACGGCTTGCCCTTGAACGCCCATTCGACGAAAGTCCACGCCACCGTGGCGGCGCAGGTGGCCAGCAGCGTCGTGATGAAGGCGAGCGAAGCCGCGCCGTTCGCTTCCAGATTCGAGCCGACATTGAAGCCGAACCAGCCCACCCACAGCAGCGAGCCGCCCACCATCGTCATCGTGAGGTTATGCGGCGCCATGTGTTCGCGCCCATAACCCACGCGCTTGCCGATCATGATCGCACCCACCAGTGCCGCGATACCCGCGTTGATGTGCACCACCGTGCCGCCCGCGAAATCGAGCGCGCCCTTCTGGAACAGGAAGCCTGCCGTAGCGTTGGCTTTATCGGCGGCTGCGGCGCTCGTGTAGGCGTCCGGGCCAGGCCAGTACCAGACCATATGCGCGATCGGCAGATAGGAGAACGTGAACCACAGCACCATGAAGGCCAGCACCGCAGAGAACTTCGCGCGCTCCGCAATCCCGCCGATGATGAGCGCGGGCGTGATCGCCGCGAACGTCAGCTGGAACGACACGTAGATATATTCGGGAATCACGACGCCTTTGCTGAATGTCGATGCCGTGGTGTCGGGCGTCACGCCCGCGAGAAACAGCTTGGAAAAACCGCCGAAGAAAGCATTGCCTTCGGTGAAGGCCACGCTGTAGCCGTACACGGCCCACAGCACGCCAAGCAGACAGAAGATCACGAGCGTCTGCATCAGCACGGAGAGCATGTTTTTCGCGCGCACCATGCCGCCGTAAAAGAGGCCGAGTCCGGGTGCGGCCATCATCACGACCAGCAGCGTCGCGACGATCATCCAGGCGGTGTCGCCCTTGTTCGGTACCGGTGCGGCAGCGCCCTGCGCCCACGCGGGCAGCGCGAGCGCCAGCGCACTGATCAGTGCGAGTAGTTTGCCCAAGCTCTTCATTGCACGATCCTGTAGAAAGGCGTCCGGCAGCGCCGCGACGGCCTGGTGTGGTGGACTTCTTCGGATGGATGACGCGCGCATCGCTGAATTGGCGATGCGCGCGGCGGCCTTTAGCGCGGCCGCATCCTTTCTATCACGCCGATTTACTACGGACTACTTTGCAAAATAAATCGCCACGCATTAGCGCGTCAGGCCGGGAATCCATGACGTGCCCGCCAGCGGCACGCGCGCCATCGCCGCGGCTTCCACCGTGATCGCCACGAGGTCTTCCGGCTCCAGGTGATGCACGTTCTGCTTGCCGCAGGCGCGCGCGATGGTGGTGAGTTCCATCGTCAGCGTCTTGAGGTAGTTGCGCACGCGGCGCGCGCCCTCTTCCGGCTCCAGACGCTTTTCGAGCACAGCGTCCTGCGTCGTCACGCCAACCGGGCACTTGCCCGTGTGGCAGTGATGGCAGAAACCCGGCGCGGTGTTGAGCGCCGTGTAATCCGCCACGGCCGAATGCAGCGCGCCGTTCTGGAAATACGATTCGCTGTTGCAGCCCAGCGCCATCAGCACGCCCTGACCGATCGCCACGGCATCCGCGCCCAGCGCCAGCGCCTTCGCCACATCGGCGCCCGTGCGGATGCCGCCCGAGACGATCAGCTGCACCTTGCCCTTCATGTTGAGGTCTTCGAGCGCATCCACGGCCTGACGCACCGCCGCCAGCGTGGGAATGCCCACGTTGTCAATAAAGCAGCTTTGCGTGGCCGCCGTGCCGCCCTGCATACCGTCGATCACCACCACGTCCGCGCCCGCGTGCACGGCCAGCTTCACGTCGTTGAAGGTGCGCGTGGCGGCGACTTTCACGTAGATCGGCTTTTCCCAGTCGGTGATTTCGCGCAGTTCCTGAATCTTGATCGCGAGATCGTCGGGGCCGGTCCAGTCGGGGTGACGGCTCGCCGAGCGTTGATCGACACCGGCGGGCAGCGTGCGCATGGACGCCACGCGCGGGTTCACCTTCTGGCCGAGCAGCATGCCGCCGCCGCCCGGCTTCGCACCCTGACCGATTACGACTTCGATGGCGTCGGCGCGACGCACGTCGTCGGGATTGAAGCCGTAGCGCGAGGGCAGGCACTGATACACCAGCGTCTTCGACGACTGGCGCTCTTCCTGGGTCATGCCGCCGTCGCCGGTCGTCGTGGACGTGCCCGCCGCCGTGGCGGCGCGTCCCAGCGCTTCCTTCACGTTCGCCGACAATGCGCCGAAGCTCATGCCCGCAATCGTCACGGGCGTGTCGAGCACGATCGGCTTCTTAGCGTAGCGCGTGCCGAGAATGGTTTGCGAGCTGCATTTCTCGCGATAGCCTTCGAGCGGATAACGCGACAGCGAAGCGCCGAGAAACAGCAGATCGTCGAAATGCGGCACCGTCTTCTTCGAGCCGAGCCCGCGAATTTCATAGAGGCCGCGCTGCGCGGCGGTGTGGATGTAATCGATGGTCTTGCGGTCGAAGGTGCTGGACTCTTCCTGTTGCAGACGCGCGAAATGAACCGGTTTGGTTTCCATGGGGACCTTCTCGATCTATGTGGTTCAACGAGGCTCAACGAGGCTTAGTATTCCTGGTCCGCGTCCGCGTTCCAGTGGTAGAGCGTGCGAGCCGAAGCAATGCGGCGGAACTGCGTCGGATCGTGATCCATCCCGGCGGCGTCGAGCAGACCGCGCAAGGCAACGATATCGGCATCGGTCATCGGCTCGAATTGCGCGTCGGCGCCCAGCGATTTCACTTCGCCCTTCACGTAAAGCACGGCTTCGTAGAGCGAATCGCCGAGCGCATCGCCCGCATCGCCGCAGATCACCAGACGCCCGGCCTGCGCCATGAACGCCGAGAAACTGCCCACCGAGCCGCCCACCACGATATCGCCGCCTTTGAGCGAGATCCCGCAGCGCAGGCCCGCATCGCCGTCGATCACCAGCAGCCCGCCGTGCGCCGAAGCGCCCGCGCCATTCGATGCGAAGCCGCGCACGTGCACCTTGCCGCTCATCATGTTCTCGCCCACGCCGGTGCCGGCACTGCCTTCGATCACGATGGTCGCGCGCTTGTTCATGCCGCCCGCGTAGTAGCCCGCGTGGCCTTCGACACGCACGTGCACGTCCACGTCCACGCCCACCGCGATGTTGTGCGCGCCGTTGGGCGACGTCACGCTGATCTGCTGGCCTTTGAGCGCAGCCGCATCGCCGTGCAGGTACTGGTTCAGTTCCCGCACGCCCTGGCTTTCCAGGTCGAAAGTTACGCCTTCCATACGTACATCTCCTCGGGTGCGGGTTCGAATACCTTCGCGTTGCGAATGTCGGGCAGATGCGCGAGCGAGCGGAACTCGGACGCGATCGCCACGTAATCGTCGTTTTCGGCCACGACAGCGGGCTTGCAGGCGAACGGATCGCGGATCAGCGCGAGTTCGTTCGAGGTGCCCATCAGGAAGGTGTAGAAACCGTCCAGCTCCTCGAAGCCTTTTTGCAGCGCTTCGGGCAGCGCGTCGCCTTCACGCAGACGCCACTCGAGGAAACGGCAGGCGGCTTCCGTGTCGTTGTCGGTATCGAAACGAATACCCAGCGGCTCCAGCTTGCGGCGCACGCCATACGGGTTCGACAGCGAACCGTTGTGCACGAGGCAGAAGTCTTCGCCGGCCGTGAACGGATGCGCGCGATCGGGCGTGACGGCGGACTCCGTCGCCATGCGCGTGTGACCGACCAGATGCGAGCCCTTGAGCTTCGAAAAATCGTAGCGCGCGGCCACTTCGGCGGGCGAGCCGATGTCCTTGTACAGATCGATCGAGCGCCCCGTCGAAAGCAGATAGAGCTTCGGATAGTTTTCGTCGATCCACGCCTTCACTTTCTGCGCGCTGCCTTGCAGCGTGAGCACGGCATGATTCGATTTCGCGTCGATGCGCGCGGTCACGTCCATCGCGCTATTGAGTTGGTCCAGCAGCGTCTGCCACGGGAACTGCGCGCCTTCCTCGGTGAAACCCGAGTAAAGGCTCAGTTTTCGCTGGCTCGCGTCGACTTCCTTGCCGAACACGGCGAGGCCCGCCGAATCGGGACCGCGCTCGGTCATGCCGATCAGCATCGGCACCATCAGTTCGCCGAGCCGCTCGCGTAGCGCCGGCGTTTTCACCAGCAAGCCTACGATTCCGCACATAGGTGTTCTCCTTAGAAAAATTCGAGGTAGCTTTTCAGTTCCCAGTCGGAAACGTGGCGCATGTATTCGAGCCATTCCATGCGCTTGAGCTTGATGAATTCCTGCGCGACGGGGCCGAGCGCTTCGCAGATCAGCGTGTCGGCTTCGAGCGCGTCGAGCGCCTGTTCGAGGTTCTGCGGCAGCACGGCGATGCCGTGTTCCTTGAGCTTGTCGCTCGACCACTCGTAGAGGTTCTCGTTCGAAGGCGCGCCCGGATCGAGATCGTTGTCGATGCCGTCGAGACCGGCCGCGAGCACGGCGGCCGTCGCCAGATAGGGATTGCACGCGCCATCGGGCAGACGCAGTTCGATGCGCTCGCCGGGCATGCGCACCATCGTCGAGCGGTTGTTGTCGCCGTAACTCACATAGGCGGGCGCCCACGTTGCGCCCGTGAGCGAGCGGCCCACGACCAGACGCTTGTACGAGTTGACCGTGGGGTTGCACAGCGCCGTGAGCGCCGGTGCGTGCTTGAGCAGACCCGCCGTGAACTGATAGCCGAGCTTCGAAAGCCCCATGCCGAGCGGGTCGCTGGAATCGGCGAACAGATTGCGTTTGCCGTCGCCGATCGACATGTGCATATGCATGCCATTGCCGGGACGATTCGCGAACGGCTTGGGCATGAACGAGCAGATCATGCCGAGATCGTTGGCAATCTCCGAAGCGGCCATCTTGAAGAATACGTAGTGATCGCACGAAGTCAGGCAATCGGTATACGTGTAGTTGATTTCGAACTGGCCGTTGGCGTCTTCGTGATCGATCTGATAGACGTCGATGCCCACCGACCGCATGGCTTCGGTCAGACGTTCGAGGAACACGCGCGTGCGCGACAGGCCCTTGTAGTCGTAGCAGGGTTTGGCAAGCGTATCGCTGGGATCGCACGGCTCCAGCGTGCCGGAAGCGGAGCGGCGCAGCAGCGAGAATTCGGGTTCCAGGCCTGTAAACAAGGTCCAGCCGCGCGCATCGAGCCTCGTGGTCTGACGCTTGAGCGTGACGCGCGAATCGTAGGCCCAGGCCTCGCCATCGACATGACCGTCGCAGACGATGCGCGCAACGCCCGGCTGCCAGGGCACCGGCGTGAGCGTAGCGAGATCGCCGACGGCCATGTAATCGGGACCATTGGGCTCGATGCCCACGCCCCAGATCGCGAAGCCCGCGAAACCGGCGCCGGCCTTGAGCACGCTCTTCAGATGCGCGAGCGGCACCGACTTGGCCTTGGCGACACCATGAATATCGACGAACTGCGCCAATACATATTTCACGCCCTGCTGGCTGAGCCAGCTCTGCGCGTCCTCGGTCGAGTCAAAGCGCGGCACGCCGACTGGCTCGTTGAGCGGCAGCTTGCCCGCATCGTTCAGATTCATCGTTACTCCTTGCAACTACTGCATTGGCGGTTGAAAGAGGCCGTGCGCCACGCACCCGGCTTTACGCTTGCTTCAGACCTGACCGCCATTGCGGGGACGCCGGCTGAGATCAGGCATTACGATTTCTGGAACTGCCTTTCCTGTCATGCAACAATGCTTCCTGCAGTTAAACCTCCGGCGCGCACGAAGGACTTGCCGAGCCTTCGCGTGCCGGACTGCTATTCCTATTCCTGCCTATCTGCTCATCAGTACCGGGACCGACCATGCAAACCGCGGACGACAGCAAAACACCCCTCGAACGCTACCTGGGCGCGACGCTGCGCGAACTGCGCCTGCGTCACGGCCTGACCATCGCTCAGGTTGCCGACCAGGCCGGCATCAGCCGCGGCATGCTCTCGAAGATCGAGAACGCGCAGACTTCGACCGGACTCGACATCCTGAACCGCATCGCGCAAACGCTGGGCGTCTCGCTTTCCACGCTGTTTCGCAACTTCGACGTCCCGCAGGGCGGCGCGCAGCTCGTCAAGAAAGGCGCGGGGATGGAAGTGGTTCGCAAAGGCACCAAACGCGGTCACACCTACCATCTGCTCGCTTACGATCAGGGCCCGCGCAAAGCCTTCGAACCCTTTCTCATCACTATGGAAGACGAAGCGGAGCGATTCCCGACTTTCGAACATCCCGGTACTGAATTCATTCACATGCTCAAGGGCGTGCTGGAATACCGCCACGGCCAGCACACCTACGTTCTGCATCCCGGCGACACGCTCACCTTCCAGGCCGATATTCCTCATGGCCCCGAGCGGCTCATCAAGACGCCCATCCAATTCCTGTCGATCTTCATTTATCCGCCGGGTAGCGCGGAGTGAAGTCTTCGGGTCTTTCTTATGCAACCTCCGTGCCAAGTTTATCTATGTGAATCAAAAGTTCCTGTAGATAAACATCTGGCGCGTGGTTGCGGGCTTTCGTGTTGCGCTGTGTTGCTGTGCTTCTGTTCGGTGCTGCCTGCTTACGGTGCGTGTCGTTCCTGCCTGCGGAGCGTCCCTGCACTGAAATCGGACGCCCGCTTACGCTGCAGTATCAGTGATGCTTATGCTGTTGTTCAGGCGAGCTGCTTTACGGCTTCGAGTGCTGCGCTAACCATGTTGCGCAAGGTCGGCTGGACCGCTTCTGCGCGGTCGCTCATGTAGTTGAATGGGGCGTCTTCATTCATATACGTCGACTGGCACATTTCCAGTTGGATCGCGTGGATGCCGTGCGCCGGCGCGCCAAAGCTGCGGGTGATGTAGCCGCCTTTAAAGCGGCCATTCGCGATTGACGTGTAGGGGCTTTGGGTCATCGCTACGATGGCGGCTTGCTGCACTTCTTCTGCACACGTGCGGCCGTCCTGGGTGCCCAGGTTCAGGTCCGGCAGCTTCGCTTCGAACAGGCGCGGCAGCACGCTGGCTATCGAGTGCGCTTCCCATAGCAGGACGTTTTTGTGGGTCACTCTCAGGCGCTTTAATTCCGTTTTTAGTGCTTCGTGGTAGGGCTGCCAGTATTGTGCTACCCGCTTTGCGCGTTCTGCTTCTGTTGGGGCGCAATGGGGTTTGTAGAGCGGCTCGCCGCGGAAGGTTTCGCTCGGACATAAGCCTGTTGTTGTCTGGCCTGGGTAGAGGCTTTCGTCGTTTGGCGGGCGGTTCAGGTCGATCACGTAGCGGGAGATTTTTGCGCCGATTATCGTGGCGTTTAGTTCTCTTGCGAAAGCGTATAGGCGGTCGAGGTGCCAGTCTGTGTCGGCTAGTTTTTTTGCTTCTTCTGTGTAGTGGTGTTCGAGCGCTTGGGGGATTTTTGTGCCTAAATGAGGGATCGATATTAATAGAGGGGCTTCGCCGCGCTCTATGCTGAATAGTTCGGTCATCTTATTGATCCTCTTTTTTCGAATTTCTTAAGGCGTTGGCATTTCCTTGTTTTCGTGTCGGTCTATTAGCGTCGCCCCTGTGCGGGGCGGCACCTACTTTTCTTTGCAGCGGCAAAGAAAAGTAGGCAAAAGAAAGCCGCTACAAACGCCAGAATGACGCAGTCCACAAACCGCCTTTTAGGGGGAATGGTATAGGAGCATCCGGTCCCCCGCGCCATACCACTGAGTGACAAGGCGCCCGCCCACCCGGGGGCGCTGCGCGCCCCGAGGGGCATAACCGCAAACCGAAGGTTTGCTGGTTTCACCGGCAAACCCGACCGTTGCGCGCGCAGCGAGCAACGGGATGAATGACGGCTTTGTCACTACCTATGAAGGTGCGAGGTGACGGATGCCCCTACACCATTCTCCCTTAAAGGCTGGTTGTGGACCGCGTCACATTGGCGGTGTGAGCGGCTTTCTTTTGCCCACTTTTCTTTGCCGCTGCAAAGAAAAGTAGGTGCCGCCCCGCACAGGGGCAACGCTAATAGACCGACACGAAAACAAGGAAATGCCAACAAACAAAAAACACAAGCCAATACCAACACCAAAAAAAACCTAAACCAAAGCATCCTCAGCCAAAAACGGCAAAGCACGCGCAAGCGCAGGCTTAATAGTCCCATCAACCACGCGCCGAGTAAGCGTAACAATTTCCTGCCCAAAAGCTTCCCATTCCCCTTGCCGATGCAGCAAAAAGAAATCCCTACGCCCAAGCCGCCCAGCAGGCAAAGGAAGCACCGCAATATCAGGCAAATAATGCCGAGCCTGCCACAAACAAAGCGGCGTCGAGATAGCAAACCCAAGCCGCGCAGCAACGAGACTCAACAGCGGATCGGTAGCATCAAACTCAAAGCGCCGCGGGCTATTAATCCCAAGATGCCGCGCATACCGCTCGACCTGCTGCCCAATCACGGACCGCGCCGTATAGCGGATCATAGGCATCTCGAGCGCCAGCGTGCGCCAATCCACACCAGGCCGCTCCGCCAGCCATGCCCGCGACACCACCACAACAAAAGCCTCAGAAAACAGCGGCACCTCGACAATCCGCGCATCGTTAAGCGTCGTCTGCGTACACACCGCCAGATCCAGCTCACGATCGTGCAACTGCTTGCTCAACCCCGGCGTCAAGCCGGACCACAGCGCGATTTGCCGAGCCGTCCCCGACACCGCCCGGATCAACTCCGGCCCCACCGTCGCCGCAAACGAATCGACACAGCCCAGCCGCACCGGCAAGGTGCCCGCATGAGAGGCATCGCCAATCCGCGTACTCACCATCTGCGCATGCTCGAGCAACGCGCCCGCCAATTCCAGCAACGCCCGCCCCGCAACATTGGGCCGCGGCGGGCGGCTCTCGCGATCGAACAGCGTCACGCCCTGATCGCGCTCCAGCGCGGCAATCGCCTGGCTCACGGCGCTCTGGCTCACGCCCAACTGTTTCGCTGCGCCCGTCATCGAGCCGGTCTCGCACACCGCGAGAAATGCCTGCAAGGCGTTCAGATCGATAGGCGCCTGGGTGCGTCTCATGTCGACTCCAAGGGAAAGACCGGCGAAACGGCCAGCTAAAGAACCGGCAATCACGCACCGCGCTGGACATCATCATGCCGCGCCAGGCAACGCTTTCGCCGAGGATGAGCAATTGCACTCGTCGTCCATAAGTTTGCCTAATACAAAAAAATGGCGCAGCACCCGGTCCCAGAATGCGTTCCATCGTCCACCCACTGGGGGCCCCATGAGCCACTATGACTATGTCGTGATCGGCGCCGGCGTGATCGGCACGTCCGTTGCCCATCATCTCGCCGCGCTCGGCGCGAAAAGCGTGCTCGTCGTCGATCAGGGCACGATCGGCGCCGGCACTACCTCGCAATCGTCCGGGCTGCTGCGCACACACTATTCGGTGCGCCAGAACGTCGAACTCGCCCGCGCGTCCTGGTGGGCGTTCAATAATTTCGCCGATTATCTCGGCGACGATGAAGCGTCCTGCGGTCTCGTCAAATGCGGCTATATGATCGCCGCCCCCGAAGGCGACAAGCTCGATCCGCTCGCCGCTTCGCTGCGCGCGCAGCAGGACATGGGCATCGAAGTGCAGCTGCTCGACCGCGCACAAGCGCACGAACGCCTGCCGATCGCCACGTTCGACGACGCCGCGCTGATCGGTTTCGAGCCCGAAGCCGGTTTCGCCGATGCCTATCTCGTGGCAACGAGTTTCGCGCGCTCGGCCCGCCACCGCGGCGTGAAGATCATGGAGAACACCCGCGTGACCGGCGTGATCCGCGAAGGACGTCGCGTCGTGGGCGTCGATACCACCGCCGGGCGCTTTAGCTGCGGCACGCTGATCAGCACGCAGAACATCTGGACGCCGGAACTCGCCGGCTGGATCGGCGTGGATCTGCCGGTCAAGCCCGAGCGCCATACCGTGCTCGCGCTCGAATGCGACGCCGCGCCCTACACCTTCGCCATGCCCGCGTTCAAGGATCTGGGTTCGGCCGGCATGCTGTATTTCCGCAGCTACGGCGGCAGCCAGATGCTGGTTTCCGAAGGCGTCGTGGGCGACACGCTCAACGCACCCGAAACCGAGCAAGGCGATATCTCGCTCGACTATGTGGCCGAAGTCGGCGCGCAAGTGGCCGAACACTTCCCGGCTTATGAAACGGCGGGCCTCGCGTCCTCGTGGACCGGCGTGTACGACGTGACGCCCGACTGGAACCCGGTGCTCGGCAATGTCGCCGACGTGGAAGGTCTGACTGTGGGCTTCGGTTTCTCCGGGCATGGCTTCAAGCTTTCGCCGGGCATCGGCAAGTTGCTCGCGCAACATGCGCTGGGCCTGCCAACCGATGTTTCGCTCGAACCGTATGCGCTTTCGCGTTTCGCGAGCGGCCAGTTGCTGACCGGCAAATACGGTCTGGGCGCGGTGTCGTAAGCCCACGAAACACGCCAGCATTTCGCACACAGGAACCGACCATGACTCTCCGCATTCTCGTGCCCGTCAAGCGCGTGGTGGACCCGAACGTACGCGTGCGCCTGAGCGCCGCCGGTGCCATCGATACGGCCGGGCTGAAGATGTCGCTCAACCCCTTCGACGAATGCGCGCTCGAAAAAGCGCTGCAACTGAAGGAAGCCGGCGTGGCCACACATGTCACCGTGCTCACGTGCGGCCTGCCCACGCATCAGGACGTGCTGCGCACCGCGCTCGCCATGGGCGCCGACGATGCCGTGCTGATCGACACCGACGCCGCCACCGCCACGCTCGATTCGCTCGCCGTTGCGCGCCTGATCGCCGCGCATATGAGCGAAGCCGATTACGGCCTCGTGCTGTGCGGCAAGCAGGCGATCGACGGCGATATCGGCGGCGTGGCGGCCATGCTCGCGGCGCTGCTCGGCTGGCCGCAGGCGCTCAACGCCAGCGCGCTCGACGCCGCCGACGGCGGCTGGCGCGTGAGTTGTGGCGACGACGCAGGCACGTCCATCTGGCAACTCGACGGTCCCGCCGTGGTGAGCGCGGATCTGCGTCTCGCCGATCCGCGCCGCGTCACCTTGCCGAGCATCGTCAAGGCGAAGCAGAAGCCGCTCGCCACGCGCGACGCTGCGGCCGCGCTCGATGCACAAAGCCGCGTGGTCGCGCTCAATGATCCGCCCGTGCGCGAGCCTGGCGTGAGGGTCGAAGGTATCGCCGCGCTGCTCGATGCGCTGGCCGGTCAACGTGTATTCGAAACCACAGGAGCATGACGATGAGAACGCTGGTTCTGGCCGATGACGAAATCGGCAACGCAGGCGCAATTGCCGATGCCACCTTGCGCGTGATAGGCGCGGCTGGCGCGCTGGGGCGACCCGTCGATCTGCTGGTATTCGATGCGGCGAGCGCCACTGCGGCGGCGCAAATCAGCGGCGTGGCGCGCGTGCTGCAGGCCTCGGCCGGTGTCGCCGATACGCTCGCGCCCGAAACCGTCGCCGCGCAATTGCAGGCGCTCGCCCCGCAGTATTCGACGGTTCTCGCGCCGCATCGCGCACGCGGCCGCGCTGCGTTGCCGCGCGCGGCGGCGCTCACGGCAGGCGCTTTTCTCGCCGATGTCATTGCGCTGCGCGGAGATGGCCAGTTCGTGCGCGGTCTTTACGCGGGCAGCGTAATCGCTACTGTTGCGAGCGCAACGACCTGCACCTTTGCCACGGTGCGCCCGACATCGTTCGCGCCTGTGGCGGCGAATGGCGGCGCGGCGGAAATCGTCGCCCTCGCGCCGCTGGCGCCGTTCACGCGCACACGTCTGATCGAGCGCCGCGCCGCCGAACAAAGCGGCCAGGACCTGGGCAACGCGCGCGTGGTGATCGCAGGCGGACGCGGCGTCGCATCGGCCGACAACATGACGCGTCTGGGCAAGCTGGCCGATACGCTCGGCGCGGCGCTTGGCGCTTCGCGGGCCGCCGTCGATGCCGGCTACGCGCCCAACGCGGCGCAGGTCGGCCAGACCGGGCGCAGCGTCGCGCCGGATGTCTACGTCGCTTTCGGCATCTCAGGCGCGATCCAGCATCTGGCGGGCATGAAGGACGCGAAGTTCATCGTCGCGGTGAACAAGGACCAGGATGCGCCGATCTTCTCTGTCGCCGACGTGGGCCTCGTGGGCGATCTGTTCGATGTGGTCGGCGCGCTGGAAACGCGCATTGCGGGCTCGGAGTCGCGCACATGACTGCCCGCCTGCTCGCAACATCGCCCGCTGCTGTCAACAGCGCAGAAGCCACTCAAAGCGCCGACGATGCAACAACCGCCGTGCGCTTCATCGACTGCACGCGCCTGGTGCCGAAACCCTGGGCGAACGGCGGCGGCGTGACGCGCACACTTGCGCGCGGGCCGCAGCAGCATGGCGCGGCGGCGTGGCGCGTGAGCATCGCAACGCTCGACGGCGCCGCAAAGTTCTCGCAGTTTCCCGGCTACGATCGCACGCTGCTGCCCATCGACGACAGCATGATCGACCTGCGTTCGCAGGACGGCCAGTTGCTAGCACGTGCGGGCCAGCCTGTGCATTTTTCCGGCGATCTGCATGTGTGGGTCAATCTGCCCACGCGCCCCGTGAACGTCCTCAACGTGATGTGCAAGCGTGGCGTGACGCGCGCTCGTGTGAGCGTGGCTGCGCATTCGTTGCGCGTCACGCCGGCCTCGACGCATCTGCTGGTGAGCCTCGCTGGGCAATGGAGCGTCGAGAGCACGCTGCTGCGCGGCGTGACGCTGCCGCCGCTGCACGCGATGTGGATCAGCGGCCGCCCCGAGGAACTGGCGCTGCGGCCTTCCGGTCCGGGCGCGCAACTGGCCTCGATCGCCATCGATGCCGTGACGGAGGCCTCATGCCGATGACGACGCAGGCGCTCGTCGAGCAATACGGCCCACGCGAGTCGATGGAATATGATGTCGTGATCGTCGGTGGCGGCCCCGCCGGGCTGTCGGCGGCCATCCGCCTGAAGCAACTGGCTGCCGAAAAAGGCGCCGATATTGGCGTGTGCGTGCTGGAAAAAGGCTCTGAAATCGGGGCGCATATCCTCTCGGGCGCGGTCATGGACCCGCGCGCGCTCACCGAACTCTTCCCCGGCTGGAAGGAGCAAGGCGCGCCACTGGACGTCCCCGTGACGGAAGACAAGTTCCTGTTTCTCTCGGAAACGGGCGCGAAGGCCGTGCCGAACTGGGCGCTGCCCGACAATTTCAAGAACCACGGCAATTACGTGATCAGCCTCGCGAACGTGACGCGCTGGCTGGGTCAACAGGCCGAGGCGCTCGGCGTCGAGATTTTTCCCGGCTTTCCGGCCGCCGAAGTGCTGTTCAACGACGATGGCTCGGTCAAGGGCGTCGCGACGGGCAACATGGGCGTCGGCAAGGATGGCGAGCCGACCGAGAATTTCCAGCTCGGCATGGAGTTGCACGCCAAGTACACGCTGTTCTGCGAAGGCGCGCGTGGGCATCTTGGCCGTCAACTGAACGAAAAGCTGAAGCTGGGCAAGGACGCCGATCCTCAGGTTTATGGCATCGGCATCAAGGAACTCTGGGAAATCGATCCCGCGAAGCATCAGCCGGGTCTGGTGATCCATACCGCTGGCTGGCCGCTGGAGAGCGATACCTACGGCGGCTCGTTCCTGTACCACATCGACAATAACCAGGTGATGGTGGGTTTTGTCGTCGGCCTGGCTTATACGAATCCGTATCTGTCGCCGTTCGAGGAATTCCAGCGCTACAAGACGCATCCGGCGATCCGCCAGTATCTGGAAGGCGGCAAGCGCGTGTCGTACGGCGCGCGCGCGATGACTGCGGGCGGTCTGATGTCGCTGCCGAAGCTCGTGTTCACGGGCGGCGCGCTCGTTGGCGACGATGCGGGCTTCCTCAACGCCGCGCGTATCAAGGGCAGCCACGCGGCGATCAAGACCGGCATGCTGGCTGCGGAAGCCGCGTTCGAAGCCGTTCAGGCGGGCCGTCAGAGCGATGAACTCGCGGCTTACCCGGAAGCGTTCAAGAAGTCGTGGCTGCACGAAGAGTTGTACAAGGCGCGCAACTTCAAGCAATGGATGAGCAAGGGCCTGTATCTGGGCACGCTGATGGTCGGCATCGAGCAGAAGCTGCTGGGCGGCAATGTGCCGTGGACGCTGCATCACCAGCATCGCGACAACGAAATGCTGAAACCCGCGTCGCAGTGCAAGCCGATCGAGTATCCGAAACCTGACGGCAAGCTCACGTTCGACCGCCTCTCGTCGGTGTTTATCTCGAACACCAATCATGAAGAGAATCAGCCCGCGCATTTGACGCTGAAAAACACGACCGTACCGATCAGCATCAATCTGATTACCTACGCAGGCCCGGAGGCGCGCTTCTGCCCGGCCGGCGTCTATGAATTCGTGAAAGACGATTCAAACGCCGATCGTCTGCAGATCAACGCGCAGAACTGCGTACACTGCAAGACCTGCGATATCAAGGACCCGACGCAGAACATCGTCTGGGTCACGCCGGAAGGCGGCGGCGGACCGAACTATCCGAACATGTAAGCCGCCGATATCACGCAGCCGCCGCGCGCTCGATGCCAGCGATATCGATTTTCTTCATCTGCATCATCGCTTCCATCGCGCGGCGGCCCACTTCCTTGTCTGCGTGTCTGACCAGTTCGAGCAGGCGCTTCGGCGTGATCTGCCAGGCAAAGCCCCAACGGTCCTTGCACCAGCCGCAGGCCACTTCCGTGCCGCCATTGCCAACGATCGCATTCCAGTATCGATCGGTTTCTTCCTGATTGTCGGTCAGCACCATGAAACTCGTTGCCTCGCTGGGCTTGTAGTTCGGCCCGCCATTCAGTCCTACGAAACGTTTTCCGAGCACGGTGAATTCCACCGTCAACTCGGCGCCCTGACCAATGCCTTCGATAGGCGAAACGCTCTTTGCATCGACATGACTATCGGGAAAGGTTGCCGCGTAGAATTCGGCCGCCTCGCGCGCGCGGCCTTCGTCGAACCACAGGCACGTCATCATTTCTGCCATTGCGTTCTCCTTTGGAATTTGACCGGCGCTTGCGAGCCTAACCTATATTCGCAGGCGCGCCGTTTGCCAGATTCGCGGTGGCCGGCGGTATCGGCACAGAATTCGCTTTCACGCGGGCACCGTCGATCAGCGTAACGATGCTGCCGACAATAACACGATCGCCATCCTTCAGGCCGGAACGGATCAGCCATGCGCTGCCGGTCCACTCGCCGGGTTCGACCGGACGCTTACGCGCCCGGCTATTGCTATCGACGATCCACACATAGGCGCCGCGCGGGCCCTCGCGCAATGCATTCTGCGGCACGGCAATTGCGTTGGCGCGCGTCGCGCCCAGCAGCTTGACGCGGACAAACTGGCTGGGGCGCAGCGAACCGGCGGGATTGGGAATTTCCGCCCGGATCAGATAACTTCGAACCTTCGGATTGCGTTCGGTATCGGTGAACGTCACCTGGCCGCGTTGCGGATAAATGCTGCCGTCGGCAAGCACCACGACCGCGTCGAGTTTACCGGCTCCGGGCAGCAACAATGCACTGCCTTGCATCTGCGCACGCAGATTCATTAGATCGTCAGCCGATACCGAAAAGTTGATCCACAAGGGGTCGAGTTTGATGGCATAGGAAAGCAGCGCGCCGTCCGGATTGGAAGACGCGACTGGCGCTTTTCTCACACGACTTGCCAGCGCGCTAACCGGCGAAATAGCGGTGGTGAAGCCCAGATTGCGTCGAGCGGCTTCAACCTTCTCGCGCGCGATTTTCACGGCAGCAGCCGCTGCGCGTTCCTCCTCGATTGCCTCGTCGAATACCCGCAGGCTTAGTGTGTTTTTCATGGCGAGATTGCGCAGTCGATCCACCCTCGCATGGGCAAAATCAAGCCGCATACCTGCGTGCACATAGTGTTCATTTGCCGTTTCCAACGCGACTTCGTAGCGCGTTTGATCGACGAGAAGCATGGCACTGTCGGCGCGTTCCCCTTCTCCCGCACGGTAGATGCACTTCTTTGAAAGTCCGCTCACGCGCGCGCTGATTGCGACGCGTTGCGTCAATTCTGTCTGACCGATGTAATCGAGAATGACAGGAATATTGCGCGGACGAACGGTGATGACATCGGCCACCGAACTGTCCCGCACCAGAATTTCTAGTGCGCGCTGATCGTGACGGCCAGCAAAGAGCAGCACGCTCAAAGCAATCACGACGATCAAGCATTGCGCTATTCGAGCCATCGGCAATCTCAGACCGGAACCGGATCGCGCGCCGTCAATTCGACAGCCGCGTGATCTTTTGCGCCTGCAATCCCAGACCGGCCATCAATCCTTTTTGGCCGAATACGAATGCGTAGACGTCGGACCGAAGCGTGGTAGTCGACACATCCTTCGCCATGCCTACGTCGATAATCGCCACCGTTGGGCCAGTGCCAATCGATAACCCTCCGGTGCTCTGCAAATAGCTGAGCGCCGCAGGACTCATCAAGATCATCGCTTCCGAAAACTCCTGTGCGCCGGCCTGAAGCCCGTAAGTGAGCGATGTCGCGTTGTAGTAGCCCATCACCGTGCCATCGGGTCTAAGCAACACACCGTCGCCGCCAGCGGCGCCGACAATCAGGCCGCCTTTCAGCACATCGGGAAAGATAAGGATGGCGTTTGCATGGCGGGCTAGTTGCTTCGCTTTCGGCGAGGAGGCATAAAGCAATTTCAGCGGGTCCCGCGCGTCGGACGCCAGCTTTCCGTGCGGATTGAGTCCGATCGCGGATGGGTTATCCCCCATACTCGTGCAAGCCGACATCAATGAAAACAACAACACGAAAATCGCGTTTCTTATTACGTTTAGATTCACTGCCTATCTCCGGACTTTGGCGGGGATAAAACCGGTTCAAACAATCGGCAGGCTGACCTTCGCCCGCAAACCATGCGGTGTGTTCGGCATCAGCTTCAGCGTGCCGCCGCGCTGCTCGCTCTGCGGTCCACGTCGAAAAGGCTGTTTTAAAAGCGGCAGCAAAGCTTCGGGCACGCCGCAACTTGGTCCTCGACATCGACAATCACGAAGCCGTTCGCCACACGCGTTTTCACGGCAAGCCCAACGCGGCCGTATACCGCCGCGTTCGTCAGCAGGTTCGTCAAAAGACGCTGCATTCCGGTGGGCCGAAACGGGAATCGCGGCAACGAAACCAGCGACAGTTCAAAGCTGTAGCCCAGTCCCGCATAGTCTTGCGCCAGACGTTCGATCAAGCCGTTCAGATCGCCGGTTGTGGCGGCCTCGCTGCCCCAGCCGCGCGCGAAATCGACAAATTGCTGGACGATCAGGTCGATCTCATCGATAAAGCGTTCGGCGCTTTCCAATGGATAGTCCACCGACTCCGGCGCGGAAACCACCATGCGCAGTTTCGTTAGTGGCGTGCGAATATCGTGCGAAATGCCGGCGAGCATTTCGGCGCGTGTGGTTTCCAGTTCCTGCAGCGTAGAAGTCATCCGATTGAATGCGCCCGCAACCATCTCCAGTTCGCACGGTCCTTTGATGTACATCGTTTCGGGCCAGTTACCGCGTTCGATCAATCCTGCCAGATGAGCAAGCCGCAGCAGAAATCGTTCAACGGGACGATGAATCAAAAATGCGAACAAGGCGGGAAACGTCGCCACGCTCAGGATCAGGCAGATTAAGGTCCACGAAAGACTGGGAATCGTATTCGGCGCACCCGCCAGCAGCATCCAGTAGTGGCTATCGGCGACATTCAAGCGAACCCAGATACGCCGGCCCTCATCGCGGCCAATCAGAATCTGATCTTTCGAGCCCAGTTCGTACGACAACTGCGCAATGAATCTGCGCGCGACAGCGTTTGCCGGGAATGTGCTTTCATTGACCACCGTCGGCACCGCGTTTTGCTCTACGCCGTTAAACGCGAGAAGTTGCTGCTCGCGCTCGGTTTCGGATAGCGCAGCAAGCAGCTGGGTGACCGTGGCAATCTGCGATGCCGTCAACAATGCAGCCGCGTCGATTCTCGGGCGCTGCACGAAAAACAGGTAAGCGGTCAGCGCGAACGCCTGGCTGACCAGCACCAGCGCAACCAATGCGAGCGCATTACGGACCAGCAACGATCGATACCAGAATGACATGAGCCTTCTCCGGCAGGCGTGCGCTGGCGATCAGGACTCGAACTTCGCAACCAGCATGTAACCCACGCCCCAGACCGTGCGAATCAGGCGCGGGGATGAGATTTCCGCTTCGATAATCTTGCGCAGGCGTAGCACCTGGACATCGACGCTCCGTGAACTCGCCTCGTAATCGCGCCCGTGCGCGCGCTCGATCGGGTTTTCGCGGCTGACGGCGCGATTAGGCGTTTCCGCCAGCGGCAACAACAGCCCGAAGTGGCACACGTTCATGCTGGGCACCGATTACGCTTTCAGCAAGCGCACCGACGTCTATGCCGCCGCGGTTTATCAACACGCATCGGGATGCTCGGCTATAGCGCCGATGGCACGGCCATCGCGAACGTAGCCGCTATCAATACGCTCACGCCTTCGCCAACGAACAATCAGGTCGCGGCCACGATCGGCCTGCGTCATCGTTTCTAAACATACGGCACTGGACGCATAGAGGGACCGAGTCGAATTTGCGGTTTGCGCGCATGAAACCGGGTTCGGGAAAAAAGAATGCATCTCGTTGCCACTCCCATTCATGCGCTGTGGCCGCAGAGTGACTAAGCTCCTGCTATGCGTCCCGTCGAAGCCACACCAAAGGTCTGATAAATCAAGGTCTGAATAATCGATCTGGAGAGAGTCATGCAATCCGATCCCAAAGTCATCGCCTATCTGAACGCCGAACTGAAAAACGAACTCACGGCGATCAATCAATATTTCCTGCACGCACGGCTCTATAAACACTGGGGCTTAACGGCGCTGGGAAAACATGAGTATGACGAATCGATCGAGGAAATGAAGCACGCCGACAAACTGATCGAGCGTATTCTCATGCTCGACGGCTTGCCAAATCTGCAGGACCTCAGCAAGCTGCTGGTGGGCGAAGACGTGAAAGAGGCGCAGGAATGCGATCTCAAGCTCGAACGCATCGCGCAGGCGCAATGCAAGGAAGCCATTGTTTATTGCGAATCGGTGCGCGATTTCGTTTCGCGCGAAATCTTCGTCGAAATTCTCGACGATACCGAAGACCATATCGACTGGCTCGAAACACAGCTTGGCCTGATCGATAAGGTTGGCCTGCAAAACTATTTGCAGTCGAGCATGGGTTCGCCCGACTGATTCACATCCCGTCATTGCTCTCTCGCTGCGCCCGCGGCCCGAAGCCACTGCACGCTTCGGGCCAGTCGAATGCAAGCGCCACGCAAGCGCCAGTCGCCATGAGCTGGCCCTTTGCCGCATAATGCTGGTTCGGAACCGTCGGCAGGCGCAGCAGCCCGCACGACGTCCGTTTCCTTGGCTTCCCCGCTGCGAAGCGCGCCAGATCCTGCCGGCCAGCCGGCTATTCTCTTCGACGAATCAGCTCAAGCGATGCATCAGACTCTGACGCGGTTGCATAGTGATGTACCCGGGCTCGACCCCATTCTGAGCGGCGGCCTGATTGCCGGCTCGGCGTACATTCTTCAGGGGCGGCCAGGCGCCGGCAAAACCATTCTCGCCAATCAGATTGCCTTCGCCCAGGCGAAGCAAGGCGGCAAGGTTCTCTACATCACGCTGCTGGCCGAATCGCATGATCGCCTGTTCCAGTCGCTGTCGGCGCTCGAGTTTTACGATGCCGAACTCGTCGGCAAGGAAGTCACCTATCTGAGCCTTTTTCGCACGCTGCGCGTCGATGGCCTGAGCGCGCTCGTCGATCTGCTGCGCAAGGAAATGGCGCGCCAGGGCACGACGATGCTGATTCTCGACGGCCTGCTCAACGCGCGCGAAAGCACGCATAGCTCGCTCGACGTGAAGGCATTTGTGGCTGAACTGCAAGGCCATGCCTCGTTCAGCGGCTGCACCGTGCTGTTCCTCACCAGCGCCCGCATCGACGAATCGAGCCCCGAACACACCATGGTCGACGGCGTGTTGCAGCTCGAGGAAGAGCTGTTTGGTTCGCGTACCGTGCGGCGCATGCGCGTGTCGAAATCGCGTGGCAGCGCGTCGCTCGGCGGTTTGCATCACTACGAGATCAGCGATGCGGGGATCACCGTGTTTCCGCGGCTCGAATCGCTTTATAGCCGCCCCGTTGGGCAAGATCACGCACCGAGCGAGCGGGTTTCCTCGGGCGTCGACGAACTCGATATTCGCATCAAGGGCGGTTTGCCCGCATTTTCGGCTACGGCGATCGTCGGGCCTGGCGGTAGCGGCAAAACCAGTTTCGGCCTGAATTTCCTGCGCCTCGCGACGCCGGAAGAGCCCGCGCTGCATTTCGGCTTCTACGAAACACCGGCGCGTCTGACCAGCAAGGCGGCCGCGCTTGGCATCGATATGGATGCGCTGGTCGCCTCCCAGGCCCTGACCGTGCTCTGGAATCCGCTGACCGAAAACGTCATCGACAACCTCGCGTATCAATTGCTCGATGCGGTGCGGGCACGCAACGTGCGCCGACTCGTGATCGACGGTCTGGCGGGCTTCGCGCGGGCAAGTGTCGACCATCACCGCTTCACCGAGTTTCTTGCCGCGCTGACCAACCAGCTTCGCGTCATGGATGTGACGACGGTTTGCACGTGGGAAACCAAGGAATTGAGCGCCACGGCGATGAACATGACCTCGCCGGAGGCGCTGAGCCTGTTCGATAACGTCATCGGCATGCAGCTCGAAGAAGCCGACGACGCGCTGTATCAAAGCATGAAGGTCATCAAGATCAGGGACAGCGCGTTTGCGCCGGCGCTGACCAAGCTCATTATTCCGAATGCCGCTTCGGTGTTGGTCAGGGATACCAGCGTGGCAGTTTCCGACAAACCATCCCGCTGAAAGCAGTCGCCGCCGCATGGCTGGATGAGCCCGCAGGGCTCGCGGCAGGGAACGAGAGTGAGCCGGAATGACGACCATCGTTGTAGTCGACGACGAAACCCTGATAACTGATTTTCTCGCCTTCTTTCTGGAAGACGCGGGCTATATCGTGCATGTCGCCCGCAATGGCGTGGACGGTCTCGACCTGATCGGCCGCGTCGTACCCGACGCCGTCATCACGGATTACATGATGCCGGCCATGTCGGGCCTCGAACTGGCGCGCGCGCTCAAGGCCAATGTGGCGCTCGCCCATATTCCGGTGATTCTGTCGAGCGCGGCGCTGGGCGCGTCGGCGCGCGCGCATCCCGCGCTGTTCGCCGCGATTCTGGATAAGCCGTATCCGGCGCAGAAGTTGTTGCAGACGTTGAGTGGGTTGCTGGCCGCGAAAGACGGCGCCGATCACGACCGCCAATAACTCACCAGCAGCCACAAGCAGCCGCCAGCCTTGCCCTGACTCCCGTCGCGCGCCGCGCCCTCTGCTGCACAATCAAACTGGCAATCCGCCCCCGCTTCACGGACAATACGCGGAACATTACGGCAGGCCTTCCACCGGACACCAGCGCGGACACCCTCACCAAGTGGACAAGCCCGAGATCAACGAAATCGTCGCCAACTGCGACAGCGAGCCCATTCACCTGCTCGGCCGCATCCAGCCGCACGGCGCGTTGCTGTGTTTCGACACGCAAGGCCGCCTGATCGCGCGCAGCACCAACGCGCTCGCCTGGCTGGGCGCCGTGCCTGAAATCGGCGAGACGATT
Organism: Paraburkholderia sp. J69-1; assembly: GCF_905220255.1. NCBI lineage: Bacteria > Pseudomonadati > Pseudomonadota > Betaproteobacteria > Burkholderiales > Burkholderiaceae > Paraburkholderia > Paraburkholderia sp. J69-1. The sequence goes on from NZ_CAJMZG010000014.1 coordinate 158,070, forward strand.
ACCGACGCGCATCTGAGCCCGCTGTCACGTCAGACGATCCGCGCCGCGCTGGCCGATCGCGAGATGACGAGCGAAAGCGTCGAGTGCAAAGGCGTCACCGGCGAGCGTTTCGATCTGATCATGCACTGGTCCGGCGACACGCTCGTGGTCGAATTCGAGCAGATCAGCCTGAAGTCGCCCGCCGCCACGCAATTCGCCTTGTTCGCACAGCGCGCAATCCAGCGCCTGCAGGCCGCGCATCACGGCGATGTACCGCAATTGCTGCAGGCCGCCGCCGAAGCGATCCGTGCGATGACCGGCTTCGACCGCGTGATGGGCTATCGCTTCATGGCCGACGGCAGCGGCGAAGTCATCGCCGAAGCCAGGCGTGACGATCTCTCGCCCTACCTCCAGCAGCGCTATCCCGCCAGCGATATTCCGCAGCAGGCGCGCCGCCTTTACGTGCTCAATCCGATCCGCCAGATCGCCGATGTCAACGCGGAACCGGTGCCCATCGTGCCGTCCGCGCATCCGCACACGGGCGTGCCGTTCGACCTCAGCCATTCGGTGCTGCGCAGCGTCTCGCCGATTCACCTCGAATATCTGCGCAATATGGGCGTGGCCGCGTCCATGAGCGTGTCGATCGTGCGCGACGGCAAGCTCTGGGGCCTGTTCGCCTGCCATCACATGTCGCCGTATCGCGCGTCGCATGCCGTGCGCCTTTCGTCGACGGTGCTCACGCAGGTGGTGTCGATCCTGATCGCGCAGATCGAAGCGCAGCATCGCGCCGAAGCCGATCGCCGCATTCACGAACTGCGCACGCGCATCGCGGGCGAACTGGCGCAGGCCGAATCGCCGCTCGCCGGTCTCGTGGGCGCCGCGCCCGAAATCGCCGCGCTGGTCGATTGCGAGGCCGTGGCGCTGGTGGTGGACAACGAAGTCGTGATGCGCGGCAAAGCCACCACGGCAAGCCGCGAAACCCTGCTCGAACTCGCGCAGCACGTGGCGAACACGCGCGTCGATCAGTTCGCCAGCAACTGCGTGAGCGATTCGCTGCCCGAGCCGATTGCGCAAGGGCTGGCCGCCGGGCGCGTGGCGGGCTGTCTCGCGATCCAGATGCTCGGCGACAGCCGCATCACCATCGTCTGGCTGCGCGACGAACTGGTCGAAACGATTCACTGGGCCGGGCCGCCCGACAAGGTCGTGGCGCAAGGCCCGAATGGCCCGCGCCTGACGCCGCGCGGCTCCTTCGAAGTCTGGAAGCAGACCGTCACGGGCCGCAGCCGCGACTGGACCGAATTCGATCAGCTCGCCGCACGCGAACTGCGCTCGATCCTGCAGGAAATCGCGCTCGTGCAGATGCGCGAATCGGAGCGCGCGCGTACGACGCTGCTCGCCACGCTCGGCCACGATCTGCGCGATCCGATCCAGACCATCAACATGGCGATGCTGCTGATGGGCCGCGGCCTCGCGTCGGGCAACGATACGGTCAAGCGTGTGGAAGGCTCGACGCGGCGCATGCAGTCGCTGATCGGCTATATCCTCGACGTGAGCCGTATCCGCTCGGGCATGGGTCTGGGGCTCAAGCGCGTCGATGTCGGGCTACGCGAATTGCTCGAATCCGTCGCGGAGCAGACGCGCCTTGCGCATCCCGGCATGGCGCTCGACATGCAACTGGCCGACGATCTGGGCAACGCGCACATCGACCCCGACCGCCTTGCGCAAGCGCTCGCGAATCTGCTGGGCAATGCGCGCAAGCACGGCGACGCGCGCACGCCGGTCACGCTCACCGCCACGCTGGCGAACGGCGAGCCGTGCATCGAAGTGCGCAACGGGCTGCGCGAGCGGCCGGCCGTGCCGTTCGAACGTCTGCTCGATCCGTTCAAGAGCGGCTCGCTCGACAACCCCGCCAATCGCGGCGGTCTGGGACTCGGGCTGTATATCGCGCAGGCGATTGTGAAAGGCCACGACGGCGCGCTCACAGGCACCTTCAGCGACGATGAAGCGATCATCCGCATCGTGCTGCCGCGCGAAGCGGCCGGGCAACGCGCGAACGATACGGCTAGCTGAGCGCAGCCGCCAGCGCCAGAATCCGTTGCGCGCGCAACAACACGGGTCGATCCACCATCTTGCCATCGACGGTAATCGCACCGGCTTCGGCATGATGCGCGGCTTGCGCCACGCGTGATGCCCACGCCAGTTCCTGTTCGCTCGGCCGATAAACGCCGTGTACAGCCTCGATCTGCTTCGGATGAATGCAGAGCTTCGCGCCAAACCCCAGCCGCTTGCCGTTGAGCGCATCGCGCCCGATGCGCGCGTGATCGTCGATATCGGGCGTGACGCCGTCGATCGGCGTGTCGATATCCGCTACGCGCGAGATCAGCGCTAGCTGGCTGCGATAGTGATTCAGCGGTTCGCCATCGTCGGGCATGGCCATATCGGCGATGAAATCGAGCGTGCCGAACATCAGCCGCCGCACGCCTGGCGCTTTCGCGATCGCCATGGCGTTCCACATGCCCTGTGCAGTTTCGATCAGCGGATAGATGCTCACGCGGCGGCGCGTGATGGCGATCGTGGCTGTCACGTCCTCGGCGCTTTCGGCTTTCGGCAGCACGATGCCCGCCACGCCATCGAGCGCGCCCAGCTTCGCGTCTTCTTCGAACCACGGCGTCGTGCGCGCGTTGATACGCACCAGCACGCGATGCTCGCGCGAAACCCAGTGCGCGATATGCTCGCGCGCCGCCGCTTTGGCGGCAGGCTCGACCGCATCTTCGAGGTCGATGATGACCGCATCCGCACCGCTCGCCAACGCGCGCGCGAAGCGATCCGGGCGGCTGCCCGGCACGAAGAGATACGACTGCGGTGAAAACGCGCTTTCGCTTTTCGTCGCGTCGCTGAACGGCAAATCGGTATTCACGCCTGGCTACTCCCGCGCGCAAGGCGCACAACTCAATGACGCATTACAGCGCGGGATCACAACGATCGGCAACTATCGATTAACTCTGCCCGGCATAGCTCGCGCCTATTGCCTGCTTTGCCTTGCGAAGCCTCGCATGGCAGCGGGCAGAGTTGGCGCCCCCGTGACCGCCACTATCCTCGCAACTCCCGCCGCAGAATCTTCCCGGTCACGGTCTTGGGCAATTCGTCGATGATCGCAACGATGCGCGGATATTTATACGCCGCCATCCGCGCCTTGCAGTACTCGACCAGTTCTTCGGGCGTCGCGCTCGCCTGCGGCTTCAGGCTCACCACCGCCTTGACGGTTTCTCCGCGATAACTGTCTGGCACGCCCACCACAGCGGCCTCGCGCACGGCCGGATGCGTGTAAAGCACATCTTCCACTTCGCGCGGCCAGACCTTATAGCCGCCCGCGTTGATCATGTCCTTCTTGCGATCGACGAGATAAAACCAGCCGTGCTCATCCATGAAGCCCACATCGCCGGTGCGAAAGAAGCCGTCGACGATCGCTTTCGCACTCTCCTGCGGCTTGTTCCAGTAACCCGGCACGACCATCGGCCCGCGCGAAATGATTTCGCCCACTTCGCCCGCTGGCAGCGGCCGCCCCATATCGTCGCCGATATACGACTCCACGTTGAACGCCGGCACGCCAATCGAGAGCGTGCCCGAAGACGCATCGACCGGCGCATCGCGGCCAACCGGCACGACATGCGTGGGCGAATTCGTTTCGGTGAGGCCGTAACCGTTGTGAATGTAATGGCCAAAGCGCGCGCGAAACGCCTCGATCACGCTCGGGGGAATGGGCGCGCCGCCGGAATAGATGCGCCGCATCGAAGCGAAATGCTCGCGGGTCGCCCGCGGGTCGTTCATCAGCGCGATAAATACGGTGATGGCGCCGATGGTGAATTCGGGCTTGTGCTCGGCGATGGCGTCGAGGATCACGCCCGGTTCGAAGCGGTATGCCAGCACGAGCGGCGCTGCGCAGATGAACGCCGCGCCCACGTGGCCAACCAGCCCCGTGATGTGAAAGAGCGGCGCGACGCCGAGGATCGGCGCGCCTTCGCGCAGGCCCACCCAGTCGCGATACACCTGCGCGTTGAAGGCCACATTGCCGTGCGTGTTCATCGCGCCTTTAGGCACGCCCGTGGTGCCCGAGGTGTAGACAAACATCGCGATGTCGTTGCCTTGCAGTTCGATGGGCGGCGGCTTCTGGCCACTGTGCGCTGCAATCGCGGTGGCGAAATCTTCCGCACCTGCCTGTGAGATGCCTGCGGTGGCAGTGGCGGCATCGGCGCGCGTCATGCCCGCGAAGAGCCGCGCGTCGTTACGCGTCTGATATTCGAGCGCTGATGTCGTCATCACGTGCGGCTTGAGCGTGTCGTCTTCCGCCAGCAGCGGCAGCACGACATCGTCGTAAAGCGTGCCGTGGCAGACGAGCACGCGCGCAGCAGAATCGGCGAGCAGCACGCGCAGTTCGCGCGATCGGTTCATCGGATTCACCGGCACGGCAATCGCGCCGATCTTCCACGCCGCGACCAGCGCGATCACGAATTGCGGCACATTCTGCAAATAGATCGCGACGCGGTCGCCGCGTGCAAGGCCGCGTTCGAGCCACGCGCAGGCGAGTGCATCGGACTGCTGATCAAGTTCGGAATAGCTGATCGCACCGTCGAAATACAGCAGCGCGCGGGTGTGCGGCGCGCGCGCGACGGCTGCACGAAACAGGCTCAAGGCATCCGGGTAGTCCTGGTTTATCGTCGCCGTGTGGCCGCTCGCGTAATGGGCGAGCCACGGTTTGCTGGCATAGGGCGTCATGTGCGCTCCGGCGGGAAATCTACGCGAAGGGGACGGCGCGCGACGGGAACACCGCGCGCCGCATCGACATCACGAAGGCGATGCTACGCCTACTTCACCACCACCGGATTCACCGGCGCGCCGCTGCCGCCCACGACCTTGAGCGGCGCGGCGGTATAGAGGAAGGTCCATTGGCCGTCATCGGCGCAATCGGCGGCGAGCGGGTCGAGTTGCGCGATCTCCGTGAGCGTCACGCCCAGGTTGCGCATCAGCGCGTTATGCAGCGGCAATGCCACGCCCGAATCGGGGTCGATGGTGACTTCGTTCGCGATGGTGTCGGTCACGAGATTCGGAATCTCCATCTCGTGGAACCATTGCACGAGTTCGCGGCTATGCGTGAGCCCCGGCTCGATGAAATTCTCGTAGAACTTCGCCTGGTCGCGTTCGTAGAACGAGCCGATCCAACCCGTGCGAATCACGAGAATATCGCGCTTTTCGATGCTCACGCCCTGCGCTTTTGCGGCCGCCAGCAGGTCTTCGTGCGTGAAGGTTTCGCCCGGATCGAGCACGTCCTTGCCGCGATGACGCGCCATGTCGATCAGCACGCCGCGCCCCACCACGCCGCGCTCGGCGATGGGCAGCACGCTGGCCTTGTCGAGTCCGCCGATGGTCGATTTCGCGTCGTAGCCGTTCCAGAGCTGATCGTCGTACCAGACGTGGCCGAGCGCGTCGTACTGCGTCGAGCCTTGCAGATACATGATCATCATGTCGTCGGCATATTCGGCGAGGCCCGGGAAAAGCGGACCTTTTCCGCACATGTAGTGCCCCTTGTCCATCACGTTCATGCGGCGCGCCTGCGAACGTCCCGGCCAGACCGGATCGCCCTTGGGGTGGCCCATCTGGATCTGCAGCGTGAAAGTCTTGCCCGAGCGCACCGAGGCCACGCCGCGCAACACCTCGGCCTGCGTCAGATAGTTGAGCGAGCCGACTTCGTCGTCGGCGCCCCACTTGCCCCAGTTCTTCGGCGAATCCTGCAACAGCTCGGCCACTTCAGGAACGTTCTTCGACTCCATGCGTTGTCTCCTTTCTTCTCACGTTGAGGGTGATGCAAAGGGCACTGCAGAAAAAGCTGCACTAGCAAGGACACGAACGCCGACGGCGTCCGGAATTTGAAAACAAGGGGTATCGATACAAATCGCACGATCGTTCTTTAAAGTCAACCGGGACAAACCGCAGGCGCGCGAAGCGGCAATCGTGCACATCATGGATGGCCGGCCACGTCAGGCACTTTTCCGCATTTCCCGTAGGCAACTTCACGCCGCGATTCGCCGCGCATGGCGAACCGCCGAACCCGCGAGACGTCCGATGAACGAACGCGAGTATCTGGAGCATCTGCACGGTCTGTGGGCACGCGCATGGCCGGCAGGCACGCCGCGCGAGCCGCAGTATCCGCTCGGCCAGCGGCCTTTGACGGCATATCTGCGCGAATGGGCGCGGCGCGATCCGCAGCGGCCCGCCCTGCACTTCTATGGCCGCACGCTAAGTTACGGCGAACTCGACACTCTGAGCGAGCGTTGCGCCGCGCTGCTCGCCGGTCTGGGCGTGAAGCCCGGCGACCGTGTGGCCGTGTTCATGCCCAACTGCCCGCAGATGCATATTGCGTTCTACGGCATTCTCAAACTCGGCGCGGTGCATGCGCCGGTGAGCCCGCTGTCGAAGGCGCTGGAGCTCGGTTATCAACTCAAGGACAGCGGCGCACAGGTGCTGATCTGCGCCGATCAACTGTTGCCCATCGTCGAACAGGTGCGCGATGAATGCGCGCTGCGCTCGGTGATTGCAACCGGCGTGGGCGAAATGCGCGGCCCGCAAACGGGCGACGATGCACCCATCCCGTTGCCGGATGTTGTGCTCGCAACCAAATGCGTGAGCGATAACGCTATCGACTTGCTGCCCGCACTCGCCGGCGTGCAACATCCCGCGCCGTCTTACGAGCCGCAACTCGACGATATCGCCGCGTTCAACTACACCGGCGGCACCACCGGGCTGCCCAAAGGCTGCATCCACACGCACGGCGACATGCTCTACACCTGCGCGAGCTTCATGCCCGTCGCGCTGCGCGCCGATCGCGACGCCATCTTCCTCAACTTTCTGCCCGAGTTCTGGATCGCGGGCGAAAACGCCGGTCTGCTGTTTCCCGTGTTCGCAGGCGCGGCACTCGTGCTGCTCGCGCGCTGGGACCCGCTCGCGTGGATGCGCGCCGTGCAGCACTATCGCGTGAGCCATTGCGGCATGCTGGTCGATAGTGTCGCCGATGTGCTCGATCACCCGCGCGTGCGCGAATTCGATTGCGGCTCGCTGCGCCAGGTGGGCGCGATCTCCTTCATCAAGAAACTGACGCGCGACTATCGCCGCCGCTGGCGCGATCTCACGGGCTGCACGCTCTACGAGTTCAGCTACGGCATGACCGAGACGCATACCTGCGACACCTTCACGCTCGGCCTGCAAACCGACGATGCCGATCTGCGCGAACAACCCACGTTTGTCGGTCTGCCGGTTCCCGGCACCGAGTTCAAGATCTGCGATTTCGCCAGCGGCGAGTTACTGCCGCCCGGCAGCGAAGGCGAACTATGCGTGCGTTCGCCCTCGCTGTTCAAGGGCTACTGGCAACGCGAAAAGGCCAGCGCCGAAGCGCTGCGCGACGGCTGGCTGCATACCGGCGACCTCGCCACCTTCACCGAAGAAGGGTTTATCCGCTATCTGGGACGCCGCAAGGAAATGCTCAAGGTCAACGGCATGAGCGTGTTTCCGAGCGAACTGGAAGCGTTGCTCGGCCAGCATCCGGCGATTCTGGGCAGTGCCGTGATCGGGCGGCCCGACGCGGCGCGCGGCCAGCAAGCGGTGGCGTTCGTCGTGCTCAAGCCGGGCAGCGGCGCGAATGCGGATGAACTCGCTGCATGGTGCCGCGCCTCGATGGCCGTGTACAAGGTGCCGGAAATTCGGTTGATCGACGCCTTGCCGATGACCGCAACCGGCAAGGTCAGGAAACAGGAACTGGACGAACTGCTGTGACGACATCTTCTGTGAAGCAACACGATGGCATTGGCGCTGTGCTGATTGCCAATCGCGGCGAGATCGCGATTCGCATTGCGCGCGCGGTGGCCGAAGCGGGTATGCGCAGCGTCGCCGTCTATGCCGAAGACGACGCCCGCGCGCTGCATGTGCGCCGTGCCGATCTGGCCGTGCCGCTGGCCGGACGCGGCGCCGCGGCGTACCTGAATATCGACGCGATCATTGCCGCGGCGCGCGAGCAGGGTTGCGACGCCGTGCATCCTGGCTACGGTTTCCTCAGCGAGCGCGCCGATTTCGCACAGCGTTGCGCGGATGCGGGCCTGCGTTTTATCGGCCCGTCGCCGGAGGTGTTGCGCACATTCGGCGACAAGGCCCGCGCGCGCGAACTCGCGGCGCGTTGCGGCGTGCCGCTCGCGGCCGGAACGAATCGCGCGACCACGCTGAATGAGGCGCGCGATTTTCTCGCCCAGCACGGCGCGATCATGGTCAAGGCGCTCGCAGGCGGCGGCGGGCGCGGCATGCGCGCGGTGCACGACGCGTCCACGCTGGACGAAGCCTTCGCGCGCTGCGAATCGGAGGCCCGCGCGGCCTTCGGCGACGGCGCGCTTTATGTGGAACGGCTGATCGCGCATGCGCGTCATGTCGAAGTACAGATCGTCGGTGACGGCGTGCAGGTGGGGCATCTGTGGGAACGCGATTGCAGCCTGCAACGTCGGCATCAGAAAGTGATCGAGATCGCGCCCGCGCCAGGCCTGAATTCAACATTGCGCCGCGCGATTATCGATGCCGCACTGACGCTCGCGCGCGCCGTGAATTATCGCGGTATCGGCACGTTCGAGTTTCTGGTCGATACGGCGCGCGGCGATTTCGTCTTCATGGAAGCGAATCCGCGCGTACAGGTCGAGCATTGCGTGACCGAGGCAATCACGGGCATCGATCTGGTGCGCGCGCAACTATCGCTCGCGCAAGGCGCAACGCTTGCCGATCTCAAACTGATCGACCCGCCGCCCGTGCGCGGCTTCGCTGTGCAGGCGCGTGTGAATCTCGAAGCGATGCAGCCCGATGGCAGCGCGCGTTCAGCAGGCGGCGTACTCAGCGCCTATGAGCCGCCCAGCGGCGCGGGTTTGCGCGTGGACGGCTACGGTTATACCGGTTACGCCACGAGCCCGAACTACGATTCGCTGATCGCCAAGCTGATCGCCCACGCCGACGATTTTCCTGCCGCCCTGCGCCGGGCCGCGCGCGCTTTAAGCGAGTTCAGGCTTGAAGGCGTCGCGTGCAATATCGGCTTTTTGCAGGCGCTATTGCAGCGCGCGGAATTGCCGGGTTACGACGTGGACACACGCTTCATCGAGCGACATATCGGCGAACTGCTTGCCGCTTCCGGCGATGTGACGCCGCCGCGCTTCTTTGCTGCGGAGCGTGCCGCGCCCGAAACATCGGCTATACACACGCACGACGCGCCGCCTGGCTGCGTGCCGCTCGTCGCGCCGGGTCAAGGCATGCTCGTGAGCGTCGATGTGCAGCCTGGCGACACCGTCGCCGTCGGCCAGCAGGTTGCTGTGCTCGAAGCGATGAAAATGGAGTTCGTCGTCGAGGCGACGCAAAGCGGCATCGTTCGCGTGGTGGCCGCACAGGCGAACGACACCGTATTCGAAGGCGCGCCGCTCGTCTATATCGAGCCCGCGGAAGTGGCTGCCGCGCAGATGCAAACCGAAGAAAGCCGCGATCTCTCGCACATTCGCGCCGACCTCGCCGAAGTGCTGGAGCGTCATGCGCTCACACGCGACGAGCGCCGTCCACAAGCCGTTGCGAAGCGCCGCAAAACCGGCCAGCGCACGGCGCGCGAAAATCTCGACGATCTGCTCGACGCGGACAGTTTCATCGAATACGGCGCGCTCGCGCTGGCCGCGCAACGCGGCCGCCGCCCGCTCGACGATCTGATCACGCAAAGTCCCGCCGATGGCCTGATCGCGGGCATCGGCACGATCAATGCACAGAGCGTGGGCGCGAAAGCGGCGCGCTGCATGGCCATCGCCTACGACTACACGGTGTTCGCGGGCACGCAAGGCATGATGAGCCACAAGAAAACCGACCGCATGCTACAGCTGGCCGAGCAATGGCGTCTGCCGCTCGTGCTGTTTGCGGAGGGCGGCGGCGGGCGGCCGGGCGACACGGATCACGTGGGCGTGGCGGGCCTCGATTGCCGGACCTTTGCGAGCATGGCGCGGCTCTCGGGTCAGGAGCCGCTGGTGGGCGTGGTGTCCGGCCGCTGCTTCGCGGGCAATGCGGCGCTGCTCGGCTGCTGCGATGTGATCATCGCCACGCGCAACACCAGCATCGGCATGGCGGGACCGGCGATGATCGAAGGCGGCGGTCTCGGCAAATTCACGCCCGAGGAAGTGGGCCCGACGAGCGTGCAGGCACCCAATGGCGTAATCGACGTGCTGGTGGACGACGAAGCCGCCGCTGTGCAGGCAGCGAAGCAATATCTCTCGTATTTTCAGGGGTCGATCGAAGCGTGGACTTGCGCCGATCAACGGCTGCTGCGCGAAGCGATTCCCGAGAATCGCCTGCGCGTGTACGACATTCGCCGCGTGATCGAAATTCTCGCCGATCAGGATTCGGTGCTGGAATTGCGGCGCGCTTTCGCGCCAGGTTTGATCACCGCATTGATTCGCATCGAAGGGAAACCATTCGGATTGCTTGCTAATAATCCCATGCATCTGGGCGGCGCAATCGATGCACAGGCTGGCGACAAAGCCGCGCGTTTCATGCAGCTTTGCGATACCTTCGGCTTGCCGCTGCTCTCCCTGTGCGATACGCCCGGTTTCATGGTGGGCCCGGAAGCGGAGAAACAGGCCACGGTGCGCCACGTCTCGCGCATGTTCGTCGCGGGTGCGAGTTTGCGTGTGCCGTTTTTTACCGTCGTGCTGCGCAAAGGGTATGGACTGGGCGCGCAGGCCATGGCGGCAGGCAGCTTTCACGCGCCGCTCTTCACGATCGCGTGGCCAAGCGGCGAATTCGGCGCAATGGGACTGGAGGGCGCGGTGCGTCTGGGCTACGCGAAAGAACTCGCCGCCATCGACGATCCCGCGCAGCGTCAGGCGCAATTCGAGCGCATGGTCGCCGATGCTTACCGCAACGGCAAGGCCATCAATATGGCGAGTTTCCTCGAAATCGACGGCGTGATCGATCCCGCCGAAACGCGTCGCTGGCTCATGCGCGGGCTCGATGCGAGCGCAGGTTTCGCCGATCGCGCGCAGCCGCAGCGGCGTTTTGTCGATACATGGTGAGCGCGCAACCAACCAATATGACCACAAAGGAAACCGCATGACCCAGGAGACCCACTCGCTGATCGACATCGCCATTGCAGACGGCGTGGCCGATGTTCGCCTGAATCGTCCGCACAAGATGAACGCGCTGAGTCCCGCGATGTTCGATGCGATTCTCGCCGCCGGCGAGCGCCTTGCGCGCGAAGCCGATCTGCGCGCCGTCGTGCTTTCGGGCAATGGCAACGCTTTTTGTGCAGGCCTCGATCTGGAGAGCATGGCGGCGCTCGATCAGGTCGGACGCAACACGCCTATCGTCACGCGCACGCACGGGCTGTCGAATTACGCGCAGCAGATCTGCATGCTCTGGCGCGAGGTGCCCGTGCCCGTGATCGCCGCTGTGCATGGCGTGGCGTTCGGCGGCGGGTTGCAACTCGCGCTGGGCGCCGATCTGCGCTTCGTCGCGCCCGATTCGCGGCTTTCGGTGATGGAAATGAAATGGGGGCTCGTGCCGGATATGGGCGGCATGGTGCTCACGCGCGGCCTCGTGCGCGAAGACCGTTTGCGCGAATTGATCTACACGGCGCGCGTGGTGTCGGCGAGCGAAGCGGTCGAACTGGGGCTCGCCACCCGCGTGAGCGACAACCCGCATGCCGAGGCATTGGCGCTCGCGCGCGAAATCGCTCAACGCAGCCCCGATGCGATTCGCGCTGCAAAACGCCTGCTGCACGTCGCCGCGCACGGCGATGCCGCTGCCACGCTGCTGGCCGAATCGATCGAACAGGAAGCACTGATCGGCGGCACGAATCAACGCGAGGCAGTCGCCGCGAACCTGCAGAAGCGCGCGCCGCGCTTTGCGCCGGCATCCGAACCGCCCCAATATTGATTGCGAGGACAACCATGACCGATACCGCCAAACCGTCGTTCGAAACGCTGCGCTACCACGTCGAGGACGGCGTCGCCACCATCACGCTGCATCGCCCCGAAAAACTCAACGCCTTCACGGCGACGATGATGCAGGAATTGATCGCCGCCTTCGACACCACCGACGCCGACGACGCCGTGCGCTGCGTGATCGTCACCGGCTCGGGCCGCGCGTTCTGCGCGGGCGCGGATCTTTCCTCGGGCGGCGAAACCTTCGACTACGCGAAGCGCCTGGGCACGAGCGTCGAAACGGTGCATCGCGACGGCGGCGGCCGTGTCGCCCTGCGCATCTTCCGCAGCCTCAAACCGGTGATCGCAGCAGTCAATGGACCGGCGGTGGGCATCGGCATGACGATGCAATTGCCGATGGATATCCGCCTCGCGTCGAGCGACGCGAAATTCGGCTTCGTGTTCGGGCGGCGCGGCATCACGCCCGAAGCCGCGTCTTCGTGGTTTCTTTCGCGCGTGGTGGGCATCTCGTCGGCGCTCGAATGGTGTTACACGGGCCGTGTTTTCACCGCCGATGAAGCGCTCGCGCGCGGTCTCGTGCGCTCCGTGCATGCGCCCGCGGATCTCTTGCCCGCAGCGTGGGCGCTGGCACGCGAAATCGCCGATAACGTCGCGCCGGTCTCCGCGGCGATCTCGCGGCAAATGATCTGGCGCATGGCCGGCGCGAGCCATCCGATGGAAGCGCACCGCCTCGACAGCCGCGCCATTCAGTCGCGGGGCCGTTCCGCCGATGCAGCCGAAGGCGTGAGCGCATTCCTCGAAAAACGCCCTGCGGCCTTTCCGAACCGCGTTTCCACCGATATGCCGGATTTTTTCGACTGGCAAAGCGAGCCGCCGTTCGTCTGAACGCGCCCTTTTCAATCACGCGCGTGCGGAACCTCGGCTCGCTTGCGCGGTCCCTTTCAAGTACCCTACGATTTGCCGGCACGGCATCGATTGCGTGCCGGCGTTGTTTTTTTAGGTCGCGTTTTACGTTGCCCATGCTGTGAAGCGCTGAAAAAAGGAATCCGCAACACCCCATGAATGTGAATGAAATCTGGTTTGAGCCGCTGGTTGGCTCGCTCGTTCTGCTTGGCGCGGCAAGTGTCGTCGCCGCCGCTGTCCACTTCCTGTTGTTCCGCGTCATTGCGCGCCTCGCGCAGCGTTCAACCACCCGCATCGACGATGCCCTGTTCGAATTCGGCGCCTTCAAATGGCTGAGCCGCGTAGCGCCCTTCGTGGTGATTCGTCTGGGTATCGACATGGTGCCGGGCCTGCCCGCCACGATTGCGCAGACGGTCGATAAAATCAGTTTCGCGCTGATCGTGTTGCTCGTGACGATGACCATCAGCGCGACGCTTTCGGCCTTCGAACATGCGCATCGCACCGCGCGTCAGGATCAGCCGCGCCTCTCGCTCAAGGGCGCGATGCAACTGGTCAAGCTCGTGATGTTCATCACCGCGGCGCTAATTGTGATTGGCGATGCTACGGGCAAGCAGATCGGGCTGCTCCTTTCGGGGATCGGCGCGATGTCGGCGGTGCTGATGTTGATCTTCAAGGACACGATTCTCGGCCTCGTGGCAGGCGTGCAGCTTTCGTCGAACGACATGCTGCGCATCGGCGACTGGATCACCATGCCGAGCGCGGGCGCGGACGGCACGGTGATCGACATCACGCTCAACACCGTCAAGGTGACGAATTTCGATCACACCATCATCACGATCCCCACCTGGAAACTCATCACCGAGAGTTATCAGAACTGGCGCGGCATGACCGAGGCGGGCGGGCGGCGTATCAAGCGCGCGCTGTTTATCGACGCCACCAGCGTGCGTTTTCTGCAGCCGCAGGACGTCGCAAGACTCGAACGTCTCACGCTGTTGCAAGACTATCTGGCGCAAAAGCGCGATGCACTGACGCAATTCAATGGCGCGCTAGGCAGCGCGGGCGAATGCACGGCGAACCGCCGCCAGCTCACGAATCTGGGCACATTCCGCGCTTATGTGGATCAATATCTGCAACGCCATCCGCATATTCATCGCGAGATGACCTGCATGGTGCGCCAGTTGCCGAGCGGTGCAGAAGGCATTCCGCTCGAACTCTATTGCTTCACCAATACGACTACGTGGGTGGAGTACGAGTCGATTCAGTCCGATCTGTTCGATCATCTGATTGCGGTGCTGCCTGAATTCGGGCTGCGTGTTTTTCAGAATCCCTCGGGTTACGACATGCAGCAAGGCCTGCTGGGCGCGCAGGAAAAACGCGGCGAACGCGAAAGCGCACTCGCCGCGTAAACGCTCAGGCGGGCTGTTGGACGTCGACGGGCTCGTGCGACGTCGGCAGATCGTTGCGATCCGATTCCGGCACCTCGCCAGCCCGGCGGTGGATATCGTGCGTTACGAAACCCTGTTCGCGGCTCGGCACCGCGAACCAGTCAGGATGCGAGAACGACGCGCGTATATCTTCCAGCCCGCTCGACCAGTGCTCCTCCATCGTATCGACGCTGAACTCGTAGTCCTTGTAGTGGCCTTCATAAGGTTTGTTCTTGTAGATCAGATGCACGACGTTGATCGACGAACCATCGGCCACGGTTTCCGCGAGGCGAAACAGCGGGTCGCTGCGGCGCGCTTCGGCGGGCACGTGCTCGAGCAGTTCCTTGATGAAACGCGCGTGCTTCTGCCGATCGGCGAGCATATTGGTGATGGCGCGCGTGCGGCTCGAATACTGGATGTCCTTGGCGCGTTCGGCCACGTCCATGAAATCGGCAGGCACGTTGCCGTTCGCACTCCATAGATCGACCTGAAAAACCAGCGTGTCCTTGTGGTCCGCGTCACGCAGAACCTCCGTGAGCGGCGTATTCGAAACGAGGCCGCCGTCCCAGTAGTATTCGCCTTCGATCTCGACAGCCGGAAAACCCGGCGGCAATGCGCCCGATGCCATGAAATGCTCGGGTTCGAGACGCATCTTCGTGTTGTCGAAGTACACCAGGTTGCCGCTGCGCACGTTCACGGCGCCCACCGAAACGCGGGTGGGGCCATCGTTGATGCGGTCGAAATCGGCGAAACGCTGCAGCGTGGCCTTGAGCGCGGCAGTGTCGTAATAGCTCACTGAATTGGGCAGCGACTTCTGCCAGCCCGCGAGCGGCAAGGGACGACGCGGCGCGAAAAAGCCCGGCTGACCTTCGGCGAGCGCGCGCCCCGCCGCCCACATGCTGGCCCAGCGGCGCGCCAGATCGTGATGGCCGAACAGCGGCAGCGCGAGCGAACCCAGATTGCCGAACCAGTCGAGCGGATGGCAGATCGACTCCCAGAAGCCGCGCAAGGCGGCCACGCGCTGGCCGGGCTCGTTACCCGCGATGATCGCCGTATTGAGCGCGCCAATCGACACACCCGCGATCCAGTGCGGCTCCACGCCTGCCTGCGCCAGCCCTTCGAACACGCCGGCCTGATAGCTGCCTAGTGCGCCGCCGCCCTGCAAAACAAGGGCGATTTCGTCATAGCGCGGCAGCTCAAACGGCTTGCGCTCCGAGTTGCGCGTGGATTTGGCCTCTCTGCGGGCGGTTGTATTGCTGCTGCGCATGAACGCCTCCTTTAGTGCATCGACCAGCCGTGCGTGACGAGCACCGATTGGCCCGTCAACGCATTGGACTCGAAGCCCGCGAGGAAGGCCACGGTGTTGGCGACATCGTCGAGCGTGGTGAATTCGCCATCGACGGTGTCCTTGAGCATGACGTTCTTGATGACGTCCGCCTCGGAAATGCCCAGCGCCTTGGCTTGTTCCGGGATCTGCTTGTCGACCAGCGGCGTGCGCACGAAGCCCGGGCACACGACATTGGCACGCACGCCGCGCGAGCCGCCTTCCTTGGCGACCACGCGTGCCAGGCCCAGCAGACCGTGCTTGGCCGTCACATAAGCGGCCTTGAGCTTCGAGGCTTCGTGCGAATGCACCGAACCCATATAGACGATCGAGCCGCCCTTGCCGCTGCCGTACATATGCTTGAGCACGGCCTTGGTGGTGAGGAATGCGCCATCGAGATGGATCGCGAGCATCTTCTTCCAGTCACCGAAAGCGAATTCATCGACCGGGCTGATGATCTGAATTCCGGCGTTCGACACCAGCACATCGATCCCGCCGAACACCTTCGCGGCTTCCTCGATGCCCGCATTGACGGCGTCTTCGTTGGTGACGTCCATCGCCACGGCGAGCGCCTTGCCGCCTGCCGAAATGATGCTGTCGGCGACCTTGCCGGCTGCCGCGAGGTTCAGATCGGCGATCACGACGGCCGCGCCCTGCTGAGCGAACATCCGTGCGCAATGTTCGCCAATGCCACTTGCCGCACCGGTAATAACGGCGACTTTGTTCTTCAACGACATAAGTAATCCTTACTGAATGAGTTAAAAATTAGGTGAGCGCCGGTTCTTCGTCGCTATGGCGCGCCGGCTTTGCAGCGGTATCGGCCAGATAGTCGAACGCGACTTCGCCGATATCGAGCGTGAGATTGGCGATCACATGACGTGCGCCCACCACGCGGCGCACGGGCAGATCGGCCACTGGCGCGAGGGCGTGCGGATGCAGTTCGAGCGCGGCCGGACCGCTCCAGGCGCCATGCACGGTGACATCGCTGAGATAGAAGCGCACGAGTTCGCAGATGCGCGCCGTGCCGTCCACGTGCGGAATCACCTTGAGCAGATAGTTGGGGGTATCGGCCAGCTTGCGACGTTCGTCTTCGTTATTCAGAACGTTGTGCTTGTAGCCCATGGTGCCCGTGGCAATGCGCTGCGTGCCGTAATCGAGCGTGCCGAGCAGCGTGTCGTTGCCGTCCACGCCCAACACCGGGCGGGCGAGTTTCTTCGGAAAGCCCCAGATTTCGCGGCCGCCCGCGATCGGGCCTTCGTCGTCCAGATACATGGAGTGCGTGTAGTTGGCGAGACGGCCCTGCGGGTCGCGCACCGACACCACCTGCCCGCTTTCGGTGTAATCGCCGAACCCCGAAGAGTCGGGCATGCGGATGAATTCGTAGTGCACGAGATTGTTCTCGGGCTTGAGCGGTTCCGGCACGATGGCGCGCAGCGCATCGGGATCGGTCTCGTACGTGATGATGAAGTATTCGCGATTGACGAAGCGAAACGGCGGGCGCGGATAGGCCGGATTGTGAACCGGCATCGCAAACGCTTCGCGGCGGATTTTTGCTAGATCCATGCTGTCCTCATGACTGGGCTGCGGTAAAACGTCGCGACTCATCATAGAGGTGAAAGCGCAGTTCAGTGGTGATGGATATCAATAAACACTGTTGCGATCGCCGTAATCAAGAAGGTTTATGAAAGGAAATAGCCGTATATTATTCACGGCATCACAATACCCTTTTCACGTCCATACGCTGGTTGTTGCGCTTCCATACCTTATCCGTTGCAGGAATCGGATAAGAACAATCGTCATAACATATAAAGTTGCACGCACAACTAATATGTTGAATGAATCAAGCGGTGATAAAGCAGAAAGTTGAGCGTGCGCCGTGCGAGCGACGGCGCATGAGACGCGTACAGGAACAACTAGAAATTGTACTGCACGTAGATCTGGCTGAAATTGATACCGGGGTTCGGGTGCTTGAGTCCGGCGTTCGATAGGTGCTGGAAGCGAAAGCCCACCTGATAGTCCTGGTGCTCGCCGAACTGTGCACCTACACCAACCATATCCGCAAACTGGAACGAAGACGAGAAGCTTCGATCCGGCGTTTCGTCCACGTGCGAAAGCAGGCGTACGCCCACACCCGCCTCGATGAAAGGACGGATAAAGCCGGAGTTCTTGATGAAGCGGAACACGGGCGTAAAGCCGAATTCCCAGATGTTTGCATTGGCGGACGGTCGCTCGCCGATGTCCCAGTAGGCGACGTGTCCTTCGCCCACCACGGTGAAATGATAGCCGCCGATATTCCACCATTGCCAGCCGGGGTCCCACACAACGCCAAGGTCGGCTTTCTTCACGTCGTGGTCGGCGACGCCGCCGGCAAACTGGACGCCCCATCGGTCCGCGTGTGCGGCCGTCGAGCCGAGGCACAAGCCCGCAAAAAGAATAGCGAGTGGCAGTTTTCTTTTTCGCATTTCCTCACTCTTTCGATTATCGATTCTGATGCGGCACGATCGATTGAATGATGAAAATGCCGCGTCGAAACCCGGCGAATTATAAATTCAGGGTCATCTTTATTGCCCTATCTTCAGCGCAATGCTTTATTACCGAAAACGGGAAAGTCGAGATATCGAAAATAGAAATGGTGAATTGCGTTGAGTGTTTTCGGATACAAAAAAAAGACCTCCGCCTTTGCGCAAGCGGAGGTCGAAGTCGGTTTGGAGACCAGCGTTGTTCATCGCCTGAACAACGCCCGCAGATATTAATGATGTACGGTCAATCAATAAACTCACTAGTGCGCATCAGTCCATTGCGTTCATTGCAGCAATGTGAATGCGATCAGATGCGTAAATGGGTCAGCGCGTTTTATACGTGCGTACGCAGCATCGCAATCTGTTCGCGCCAACGCGCAATCACACTCTCGCGCTCATGGAGCCGGAACGTCACACCGCTGAGCACGTCGGCATATTTCGCGCGATGCACGTCTACGCGCTCGATATGCAGGCGAAACACGCTGAGATTGAGCGCAGTCTGCTGTTCGGCAACGAGGCTTGCGCGGGCGCGGATTTCCAGCAGTGCGCCGTCGTCCACAAGCGAAAGCGTCAAACGGCCATCGCGCGCCATGTTGTGTGCGGTATTCGAATTGGGCCACATCGCGACGAGCAGCGTTTGAGGATCGACGGCCAGCACTTCGCCCACGCTCAGTTGCGCGCCGTGCGGCCAGCCATCGGCGCTCACCGTCGAGATACGGATGGCGCCATCGGCGTGCATTTCCAGATGGTCGCCGTCGAACGCGGTGAGTAAAGGTGCGGGTAATGTGTGATCTTGCATCGGCTTCTCCTGATCGTGTGACGCGACGCCAATCTACCGCATTGTGCGCGTTGGCGGAGTAAGCTGTGGACCTCGACGACGCACGGGAGATCCACCATGACCGACGATGAAACCTGCCTGCGCAACGTGGTCGCGCAATGGCACGCGGCCACGAATGCGGGCGACGTTGACGCGCTGCCCGCGCTGATGACCGAGGACGTGACATTTCTCGTCGCCGGTCAGCCGCCCATGCGTGGCCGCGACGCCTTCGTGCAGGCGCTCAAGCCTTTGCTCGTCACCCATCGGATCGAATCGACGGGCGCGATTCAGGAAATCGAGGTCTCCGGCGATCTCGCCTGGTGTCGCAGCGAACTCGATGTGCGTGTCGTCGCGCGCGACGGCAACACGGTCATGCGACGCGCAGGCAGCGTCCTATCTATCTTCCGGCGCAGCCCCGATGGCTGGCAACTCGCGCGCGACGCCAATCTGCTGACGCTGCAGAAAGACGCTTGACCTCGCGCGCGCGGGCTGCAGGCGTCAGGCCTCGTCGGCGTGTGCACGCTCGCGGATCGTATCGAGCGTGACATCGACACAGAGACGCCCGTTTTCATAGACCGTTTCGAGCGCTTCTTCCCAGTCGCGTTCGAGCGTGCGATCTTCCCAGGCGAGCGGCAAGGTCGCGGTGCGATATTCGCCTGTACGACGGTTGCGCAGCAGCGTGAGGCGGCCCATCTTCGAGCGCTTGCCGGCGTCGGTCACCGGATCTTTGCGCACGCCGGTCCACGTATCGCCCAGCCGGATCGCCGAACACTTCATCGCGAAGCGCTGCGTATCGCGATCCACGCGCTGCAACAACGCGCCGCCCATGCCGAAGGTGACGTTGTCCGCCGCATAGCCCGCGTCGTCGAGCGCCGCGAGGATCGCTTCGATCGAGGCCTCGTTCACGCCATCGCCCTGAATCACACGCACGGTGTTCAACACACGGCGGCCCCGGCTATTGAGCGTCGAGCCAAACGATGCATCGAGCGCGCGCACCGTTTTCATGACGATATCGACCGGCTCGCCGGAGTCCGGCCGGATCACAAGCGTGGCGCCGGAGTCGAGCACGGCCTGCTTCAACTCGCCGCCCCAGACTTCGAGCGCCGCGAACAGATCGTACGAATCGGAGACGACCGAGACGATCGCACCCGGCTTGCCGAATTGCGCGAGCATGTTGCGGTAAGCGTCGGCCTCGCGCTCGCGGCCCCAGGAGGTGATGGTGCTGTGCTCGGCTGCGGGCACCGAATACGCCGCCATCGACGCGTTGTAGTAGCGGTTCGCCGCGATCACGCCCAGCACGGTATCCGAGCCCATGAAGCTCACGAGGTGAGCCGCGCCGCCAATCGCCGCGCTTTCGGCGCTCGACACGCCACGCGCGCCGAAGTCGTGCAGCTTGAACGGCAGTTGCGTGAGATCGTCGCTGGTTTTGCGCAGATAGCGGCCGATCGTCTTGCGCAGGTGCCAGCTTTGCGTCGCAACGGTGATCGGATACCAGAGGCGCAGATTCATTGTTTCGATGTACGAAGCAAGCCAGAACACTCTGGGATCGTCACACTCGACAGTCATGAGCACCTGATGCGTCGGCACAACCGAGCCTTCTGGCACGGCGCGAATGCGCAGCGGCAGATAGCCGCCGTACTGCTCGACGATATAACGCCAGCCGGCTTCGTTGAATGGCTCGCCGTGTGCGCCGAAAAACAGCTTCGCTTCGTCGATCATCTGCGCCGTGATGGGACGGCACAGATATTCTTTCACCAGCATTTGCAGGCCGAAAAACACGGTGCGATCGTAACGGCCGCCACGCGACTCGACATACGAAAACATGCCCGTCGCTTCGGGCGGATATTGCAGAAAGTGGGAGGCCTTGTAGGAGTCCGTATTAAGAATCGGATTGGCCAGAACGGATGCGAACGAATCGAATTGGGCTTGCATGGCTAGAGCTCCTCTATGCCGTTGAGAGTCCGCCGGGTCTTTCCCGACGGGGTAAAACTGTGCGTCCTGCTACGTGTGCCTAGAGTTTGCCGAGGAACAGATGCGCGATATCGAAGTGATCTTCGAACATCACGTCGCGCATGCGCGCAAACGTGTTGAGCGGCACCCAGCGCGCCTTGTCGGCATCGTCGCCGCCCTTCACGCGCGGCAGATCGCCAACCGGAAAATGAAAGAGGAAAGCATGGGTGATGGTGCGCCCGCGCAGCGAGCGTTGCGGGTGATCGAAGACCTGACGGTCCTTGATCGAGCCGCGCAGCACCGGCTCGGGCAGCTTGAGGCCGGTTTCTTCGCGCAGTTCGCGAATGCAGGCGGTTTCGAGGCGTTCGTCCTGATTGACGAAACCGCCTGGCAGCGCCCACAAGCCGCGGCCCGGTTCGCTACGACGACGCACGAGCAGGATATGGCCGGAATGCACGACGAGCGCATCGACGGTCACGAAGGTCACGGGATAAGGCGCAGCAGCCCAGGCCTTCTGATAACCGGCGATGAATTCGGCTTCCGACTTCAGTTGCGCAAACTCGGGCCGCGTACGAAAACCTTCGAGCCAGTTGTGCACCGGCGCGGGCACAGCCCACGAGACGAAGCTGTTGCTGCGCTCCGCAAACAACTGCTCGCGAATCTCGGTCGCGGAGATGTCTTCGGTGGCGTCCGTTTCGACAAAGTCCCACTGCGGGAACATGCGCAGATAGTAGGAACTGCTGTCCTTCTCGTGCCCGATCAAGCCGATACGGCGGCCCGTGGTGTCGCCCAGTTGCGCGGCCACGGCGTCCTGAATCCAGCGCAGCCAGTCGCCGTCGTTGTACATCGAGTCCTGCACGGGCGCGATAAGTACCCGCTCGCGCTCGTCTTCGTCGAGCATGGCGAGAATCATCTGGCGGCGTTCGTCGAAGGAGAACGGGTCCTTGATGGTACGCGGGCGGTCGGTCGAACCAATCAGCACACAGACACGCGTAGCGAGTCCCAATGCGCGGCGCAGCACATCGAGGTGACCACGATGCGGCGGCTGGAAACGGCCAATGAAAATCAGTGCGTCGAAACGCGAGGTATTCGTGCTCATGAGGCTCCCTCAAGAGATTGGCGGTCGTGGGTCTGTCCCTTGACCGAGCGATCATCGTAACGCTGTCAGAGCGATCGCGTCAACCGGTTTGCCGCGCTTCCGGCGATACGAGGATGCGCGAACGCCGCCAAAGCGCTGCACCGGCATATTCGAAACGTCATATTCGCGACTATTTTCTCGACTTATACTCGCGCGAATACAAGGCGCCGGTCGTGTCGTGACCGGGCGCATCGTCCCCAATCGCATCGTCTTCACTCTCGTTACGGCGATCATGAAACGTGTGTCCGTCCGGCAATCGCCGGTGCATGGCAAAGGCGTATTCGCACTCTGCGGGCTGCGCGCCGGCGAGCGTATCTTCGAATACAAAGGCATGGTGACGACGTGGCGCGAGGCCGCGCGCTGGAATGCGCGGCGCGATGTCTCGGGTCATACCTTCCTGTTCGGTTTGTCCGATGGTCGCGTAATCGACGGCGGGCGTGGCGGCAATGGCGCGCGCTGGCTCAATCACGCGTGCGCCGCAAACTGCGAAGCCGTGGAAGACAGTGGCCGCGTCTATATCGAAACGATCCGCGAGATTGCTGCGGGCGAGGAACTGTTCATCGATTACGCGCTGGAGATCGACCAGCAGACCGACGACGAAGCCCAGCGCGAATATGCGTGCCGCTGCGGCACGCCTTGCTGCCGGGGCACGATGCTAGGCGCCGGCGCAGTGGAAACGGTTGTTGTGGCAGCGTGATTTGATGAGGATTACCAGGTAATTCGCGCCGAAGTTCGCGCTTGACAGTGGGTGTCGAGCGCCCGGCGTGCGGCCATCGAGGCGCAAAAGTTATCCACAGTTTCCGGGGATAACTCTTGGGATAAGCCTTCGGATGAATCGCCCAAGTCATTGATCCCACGTCGATATTTTTCGACGCGCTTCGGGATCATCGGGCTGCCTGCACACTATGCGCAAAGTCGCGCCCGAACGGCGCGATCGCAACGATTTTTTGCCAGGCACGTCGCCCTGCCACGAGGGCAGGGGACTCACAGCCCGCTCTGTTTGAGCTTGCCGTAGACGAACTGACCGAAGTACCAGGACAGATCGGAGTGGTTGAGGATGTTCACATCGGAAAGCGCACCGGCCTCGAGCTTCAGGCGGCGCAGCATGAGCTTGCCGGCCTGCGAGGCGATGTAAAGACGCACGAGCTCCTTGCGGGTCTTCTCGTCGGCCGATTCGAAATGCTCGCGACCGCGCTGCACTTCGTCGTTACGGCGCGTGCGGGCCTCTTCGTCGCGGGCGGCGATGCTCTGCTTCACGGCAGTGGTGGTCGCCGCCTTGGCGGTTTCTTCGGCGTCCACAGCCGCCGCGCGTTCGCCCTGGATCGCCACCATCTTGCGCTCGGCCTCCGAGACCTGCCAGTTATGGCTCAGCGCCTTCATGAGGTAACCCGCCGGGCTCTTCGTCACCTTGCCCTGGTTGAGGCGGAAACGCGTGTACTCGATCGCCTGCTGGATGCGCTCGTCGGTCCAGTTCACGCGATGCTCGGCGATCACGTCGAACTGCTTGTTGCTCAGGCCGAATTCCTCCTTGAGCGTGAGCAGCAGGTCGTGCGCGTCGGGCTGACGGCTCAACATCGCCGCAACCGTGTCCTTGCGCTTCAGGCGAAAGCGGATCTTGTTGATCTTGCGCGAGGTCTCGGAGTCGGCACGCGTCTCGTAGCTCAGGTCGATATCCGACAGCTCGTTGATCTGCTTGACCGCAGGATCGAGGTATTTGGGCCGGAAATGTTTGAACTCGGATGCACTCGAACCCAGCTTGCCCGGCCAGCGGCGCATGACGTCGAGCTCGATCCAGTCGGTGAGGCCGGCAAGCACATAGGGCTGCACGTAGTCGTAAATCGCGCGCGCAAAGGTCTGCGAAAACGCGGCGGTGATGCAGAGGTTGAGCCAGTGATGCTTCTCCGGCCCGGTGATGTGGCGCAGCATCAGCGGCGGAATGCGGAACTGGATCCGCCCCTTGCCGATCTTGACGCTGCCCATCAACTGCTCGGAAATCCACTGGTCGTCTTCGCTGGGCGCGCGGTCCGGCGGCGTGTCGGTCACTTCGATCAGGACGCGCTGCGCCTCCTTGATCACGCTCTGAAGGTGACGCACGTTGCGGCTTTCGTAGCGCATCAACCACTTGAAGTAGTTGAGGTCGACGTCGTAGGTCTCGTGCGGAACCGGCTCCTGGGCTGCGATGAAATACGCCGCGTCGATGAAACGCCGCGACGACAGGCCGAGCCCGTTGATGGCAACGAAAACGTTGTTGCGCTGAAAGCCGATCTCTCTCGTGCTCTCGCTGATAGGTTGCCCGGACATCTCTTCGAACAACCCAAGCGACATTTGCTGGGTGGTCGTCCTGCGTCCGCTGTCCTCCGACATTCGCGTGCTCTCCGTCGATATTGGCGGGGACTCTATCACTCCGTTTACACAAGTCAACACAATAACCGTTACCTCAAACGCCACGTACGAAAAGCGTCGACACAAAAAACGTGCCGAACTGCACATAAACCGCGCCATCCCATGCACATAAAACGGCACCCTTGCGCACATAGAACGATGCCTTCAGCACATAGACCGTTTCTTTTCGAGGGCAAGTCTTTGAAATCAAAGAATTCAGGGCGCTACGTTAGTGGGTTTGTAGGTTTTTTGTTTTTAAGTAAACAAACCAACCTCGTAAAAAAAGACGCTTGGTACCGAAATTTGTGCTGATCGGCTAGCAGAACAGGGAAATAAGACGCTTGAGCGCAGGTGATCGAGCCGCAAGCCGCGCTCATTGCTGTTTTATTGGGCAATCTAGGGTTAACACGAGGTTTTGTGGCTGGAAACGCTCGATAGCAAGGCAACGTTTTGTGTGCATCTCCTGGATCGGATGGTAACGGTTCATGTGCAGATGAGGATTCAAGTCCTTTCGGCGCAGCGAAATCGCGTTTGGTAACGGTTTTTGTGCGGATTGAAGCCGGAGACAGCGATGTAGTGGTTTTTGTGCGCGGAAGTGTGGCGCGAGAGAAGGCAACGTTTAATGTGCAGCCGCAGGTATCGGCATCCTTTACGGCGTCAGCGGCTGTTCTTAGGGCTGCGGGTAACGGTTTTTGTGCGATCAAGCTGCCTGACGCCGCTCGCCGCGGGGTTCCGCTGGGCTTTCGCAGTATTCAGTTTGCTATTTCTGTACAAGCACGATGATTCGCGTGCGTTTTTTGTGCAGATGTATGGAAGTGCAGCGCTCGCAAGGATTCTGGAGAAATGCGGTAACGGATTTTGTGCCATTTCGCCGCGTACACGAGTGCAGCCGCAGTAAAAAAATACAATAGCCGTTGTGGCAATTCCAAAGCGACTGCATGGACTTGTACCAAATGGCGAAAGTGCACAAAAACCGTGACTTCTGCGAATTGGCGCTTGCCGAAGCTGGAAGAGGCGTCTGAGTCAACGCCGGGTTAGTCGTGGCGGCAGGAGACTTCTCAGTGTTCTCTTGAATATTTGCTTAAAAAATAGGCAAATCGACGGAGAGGGGCTTAGGGGCCTCCAGGCGGGCTTGGCCGTTCAGGATAGGCCAACGGCTGGACGAGCCCGTCCGAAGCCGTTATAGCGCGAATAAAAAGGTCGTTTTTTTCGAAAACCGGTCTCAATCAGTGTGTTTCGATACGCTTTTCCTGTATTCTACGCTTTATCCAAATTCCGATGAAAAGCGTATTAATGGCAAAGACTATCGAATTTCCATCAATTGACCGGCGCGTCGACCTTTCGGCTGTCACGCACTTTGCGGAAGAGGCGGGGCTACTGTCGGAAGAGCTTCGGGAAATGATGCTGGCGCCGAAGCCGCGCAAGATGGCACCGACGTTTACCTCGGCCCAGGTTGCGGAACTGTGCGGTATCGACCGGATCAAGCTCAATAACCTGTTGGCTACGCGCGAAGGCTTGCCCCAAGGCGAAGCGCAAGGATCGGGACGTAGCCGGGTGTTTACGTTGCCTGAAGCGCGTGTCTGGGTCCAGCAGGTTTCGGATATTTATCAGACGCCGCTCCACACCGGCGTGCGCGATGCGGACGGCAAGGTCATTCTCGTCGCGAACTTCAAGGGCGGTTCGACTAAAACTACGACGACGATGTGCCTCGCTCAGGGGCTGACGCTGCGCGGCCGCCGCGTGCTGCTCATCGACCTCGACCCGCAAGCTTCGTTGACAGAGCTCTGCGGTCTCTATGCGGAGAAGGAAGTGACGGAGGACAGCACGGTCCTGCCGTACATCTACGATCCGCAAATGGAAGGCGGCCTGCTGAACTTCGTCCAGCCGACGTATTGGGATGGACTCGATGTCATTCCCGCGCACCCGACGTTGTTCTCGGCAGAGTTTCACATTCCCGGCACTGTCATCAAGAATCCCGGCTTCAAGTTCTGGGATCTGTTGCGCGAAGGCGTGAAATCGCTGCGCCAGCACTATGACTACATCCTGCTGGATACCGCGCCCTCGCTCTCGTATCTGACGATCAATGCGCTGATGGCAGCGGACGCAATGGTGATGCCGCTCGTGCCGGAGAGTCTCGACTTCATCAGCTCGGTGTCGTTCTGGAGCCTCTTCTCCGATCTCGCGCACACGATCATGGAGCGCGGTGACGAGAAGACCTACGACTTCGTCTCAGTGCTGCTTTCGAAGGTCGACTACGGCAAGACGTCATCGGCGCCGGTTGTGCGCTCGTGGGTGCAGCGTACCTATAAGGATTGGGTGAGCTCGGTGGAAGTGCCGGCGAGCTCGGCGATGAGCAACGGCGCGCTGGCTATGGCCACCGTCTTCGACATCAGCAAGGGCGATCTGGCAGACAAGACGGTTGCGCGGGTTCGGCAACCGCTCACCGACTACGTGCGCTGGATCGACGATCTCTACGTTGAACAATGGAGGGCCGGGAAATGAGTTCGTTCCGCGACAAGATGGCGGCGAAGACCGCCGAGCTTGGCTCGGCCTCCGAGCGTCAAACCACCGAACGCCCGGCGCCAGTAGCCCAGGAGCCGCGCCGTAGTAGCGCTTTCAAGACCGGCCCCGGCATGCTCGGCGCACTGGCGGTCGCGCAGCAGCGTATTCAGGAACTGGAGACGAATAGCGACAAACTGATGTTGCCGGTCAGCGCGATCCAGCCAAATCCTTGGCAGCCGCGCAAGATATTCAGCGACGAGGGTCTGGCGTCGCTTGCTGAATCGATCCGTGAAGTTGGGCTTGTTGAACCGGTAGTCGTGCGTCGCGCCGATCACGGTTATCAACTGATTGCTGGTGAGCGTCGGCTTCGCGCGCATGTGATTCTGCACGCGGAAGAGATTCGGGCGTCGGTGATCGAATGCTCCGACCAGGATATGGCGGTGCTGGCGCTGGTGGAGAACGTCGGTCGCGAAGATCTCACGGACTACGAAATCGGTCAGTCGCTGCGCCGCGCAGAACAGGAGTTTCCCACGCGTACGCGCATGGCTGAAGCGCTGGGTATGTCGCGCAAGGGGCTGTATCGATTCCTCTCGTTCGAAAAACTTCCGGATTTTGTTCGCCGCGATCTCGATCTGAATCCGCGCCTGCTAGGCGGCTCGGCGGCGGATGAGATTGTTTCGGCGATCAAGAAACACGGTGCGGGTGGGCTTTCTGCTGCGCGCGAATTGTGGCCGGCAGTCGTGGCTGGGACGCTGGATCAAGGCAAGCTGGCCGCCGCGATCGGGGCGCAATCGAACCGCAGCGAGGTCCCGCAGAGCGTTTCAGAACGTAGCATCGAGAAGATTTTCTCGGGGAAGAGCCACGCTGGCAGTATCACGAAGGACACGAATAGCTTCACGGTGAAGCTGAAAACGGGTGTGCTTTCGGATGCTCAGGAGACGCAGATTCGTGAACTGATCAACGAACTGTTCAATGTGAAACCTGGCTGAGTGGATTGGCTGGAATTTGGATTGAGGATTAAGCCCGCGAAAGCGGGCTTTTTTTATTGGTGAGTTGAAAGAGTGTGTCGAGTCGACACGGGCGGTGGGCATGCTGGTGCTGGCTGCTTGTGTCGACTCGACACATGGAAACGGCCTAGATCTCGACGGAAGATTGTTTCGGCTCTGCAGGTTGCTGGAGTAGGAGACCGGGAGGCAACGACTACGTGTGTCGAGTCGACACACGTAGGGAGTCTCGACGGAAGATGTGGTGTGGCGGCACGTCCGCATTCGCTCGGGGGCACTGGAGCATGCGGAGCGCTGATCTTGATTAGGCGCTCATCTTTGCAGCGATCGGTTCATTCACCCGGTCGTTGGAGGTGCGTATTCACTGCTACCGAGTCTTGGGGACATTGCGCGATTGATCGCCCTATGAGTCGTCGTGTGTCGACTCGACACACGACGATATGAGCGCTTGCCGCGACATTGGGCCAAACCTACAGAACGTTTGATCGTTGTTTCGGGCCATGCTCTGATCGTTGCGAGGAAGCGGTACTACCCGTCGCTAATCCTCATCTCACAGCGGCGAGTGTCTGATTCGAGCGCCGGCCTGCAAATCTGAGATGCAGGATATCTGTCCTATTCGCGAGTGCGGGGCAGCCAAACGGGTTTGTCAAAGCGAGCACTATTCGCTGCAGAACCGGGTATTCGAGAAGGGAAGGGTATTAGGGGGCAACTTTGCCTTGTTCGGATGTCGTGCGCCTTGTGTCGAGTCGACACAGTTAGTTCGTTTGAAGAAGACACGTGGGATGAGCGCGCCTGGGTCTAAGCGTTGGCAGAGTAAAGCCGGCGCTTTGTGCCGAGGCGAATACGGTGGAGTGCGCGATGTGATCGAGCAGGGCGCCGTCAATTTTCTGTCTGCGACGGTTGGCTGTTCTCATGGCCCGCAGTCATGCGCGAGGCAAGGTCATGGGGACGAGCAGATGAACTGCGTGATCCTGCCTGCTAGTGACTCTCCCTGAGGCCTGATGAGTTTGGGCAGGTCTCAATGGCCTTAGTCAACGCAGTCGATCGGGCCGGCACGTGGCGCGACGCCTCGGTCTTTTGTGTCGACTCGACACATGACGTCGCGCTCCCAACCGAACTGGGCGCGCGAGATAGGGCAGGCAGGGAAGTATTGGACGATGCATCGGCAGGAAAGTGTGTGTCGTTTCGACACACGAGTGCTCAATGGAGATCGTTGTACCGGGCGCGATTTCGCCGCGTCGAGAACTCTGAGTTGGCTTTGTGGATGCTCTTTGCAATGTGCCGATCTGCGCGAAATGGGCAGTGGTTTGCTCCGCGAGGAATCGTTCCGGCCGTCAACGGGTGACGACGGGGACACTAGCGAAACGCATCGAGCCGCCAATGAAGTCACTTATGTTCCCGAAGGCGAGCGACCTAAATGTGATGTATGCGGCTAGTTTCGATGCTCACGAACTGATTCGCGGCAACGCCACAGGTCATTGCGCCGCTAGCTTCACGAGGTCGTCGCCCGAACTGTGTCGACTCGACACAGGATTATTTTCCCAGCCGCCGGTTTGGGATTCCGCTAGCTAGGTGGACCAGGCAGCGCTTCACGCCCGTAGTTAAAGTTGCCCCAACTCAGGGACAACCGGTGTCTGTGTCGAGTCGACACACACGATTAGCGAAGGCCGACACGCTTGCGGAAAGCTCGGTGCCTCGATTTTGTCGAATGTGTACGCATCGATGTCGATGGAGCAGAGCGGAATCCCATCGGAACAACAGGGCGATTCTAGACTTAGGTGAGTGCCAGTTTTCGCCGATGTCATGACGTGATTTGTGCGATGCGCGCGAACTGCTCAAGAAGGGCTAGCGGCACAGGTTGCACTTAAGGGCGACGCGGTCTCCGCCATAACCGTGACCTGAGCGCTTGCCGAGCATAGGGTGCTTCTCTTCTCTGCACTGGCCCCAACCAAGAATCGTTGCAAAATCGCGCTCGCCCTGGGAAGCTCTCGGCTGCGAAGAAGGCAGTATGTGTTGGCACATTCGGCGAACCGGTGCGAGACAGATAGCTAAAGCCGAGCAGACGGGTCTCGCGATACCGACAAGCCATTGCGATTTAAGCCGTCACTGCTCTCGACTCAGGCACATCTGTCAGCGCGCGGCAAACGTGACGATGAGCACTACGAGGATAGAGACGTTTGCTTAATACATATTGGGTGGTCAAACGCATGCAACCAGAGCAGTTAACGCAACTAACCATCAAAAATATCACGGCCCAGTTTGTGCAAAAAACAAACTGAATCGACACCGCTGACGATCTAGAGAGGCAAGTGGCTGAGACGGCGCCTGTATTCTCTGCTCAACTGCGACCCCGCGATACCAATACGTCCAAAAACTAACGAAACTGCACCACTTCACACCTTCAAAACCCGCATTTAGCGGCCCAAAATCGCCGTCAGAACACATCTCGTGAAACATTCGCATCAAATCGAGAAATACGATAAAATCCTTATGCATCAAGCGCTTGCGCGATAGAAACTTGTTCTTGTAAGCAATGTTCCACGGCGCGAAGTGTTTTAACCCTCATAAAAACAGCGCTTAAAGCACAATTACAAACAAGCGCACGAAAAATAGCCCAAGACGTATATTTCACTACGTATTTTGTAATTAATCGAATAAGCGACGCTTCAAACCGCAGCGGTTTCTCTTCCCGCCGCAGTCTGCTCAAATTCCCAGCACGTCTTTAGCCAGCAAGCGTTCGCGCCTTAACGGCATCGCTTGCGAGCGCGAAATTCCCGGCACCAAGATGATGGATCGTGTGCAGGTCGCGATTGCTCTCATCGAATACCCAATGTCCGCCATCAAAGACGCGCGGATCAGCAGCCGCTGACACCACTTCGCAGAAGCACGTGTCGTAAGCATCTTCGGTGTGCTTCTCAGGAATCAGTCTGCACTCCATCCACGCGGCGAAACCTTGCTCGATAACGGGCACACCAAGCACTGGGCCTTTCACCGCGTCGATTTCGAATTGCGCGAACTTGTCTGTTTCGCGACCGCTTACGCTACCGACGGCAAAAGTCAGATCCATCGCAGCAGCACCCGGGACGCAGATCGCAAAGTTGCCGCTCGCGTGGATCAACTCACGCGTGAAGGTTTTCTTGTCGATGACAACGGCGATACGCGGTGGCGTAAATTCCACGGGCATCGACCACGCAGCGGCCATCACGTTATGACGAACTCCATCCGAACTGGTGACCAGGATTGTGGGGCCGTGATTGATGAGTCGACTCGCATGTTCGAGTGCGACAGGTTTAAAGCGGGAGAGTGTGTCCATCGTGTTGTCAGTCCTTCGTGTCGAGGTGCGAGGGACTGTACAACAGTTGGAAAAATGCTGCGGCGCGCGCCGGAGCCCGGCGCGGTCAGGGGAGGGGGTCAGCTGGTGATTGTCGAAGAGCCCGAAACGGGCGCGGCGCTCGACACACTCGACACATCCGTGGTGCGATGCGTCCGCTCGAGTGCAGTCACATAATCGTGCGACTGCATTTCGGCGAGCCGGCTCGTTGTGCGCGATACATCGTGCGCACCATCCAGTCCTTCAAGCGTTGCTCGCACCGGCCGGTCCGACGCCATAAACAGCGCGTGCTTGCGGTCGTAGAGAATATCGATCAGCCAGACGAAGCGCTGCAGTACGTCGCGCCGCTGGAGCATCGCCGTGTCCAAACGGTCAAGAATTACGCCGCGCCAGCGTTCGGCCAGCGCGAGATAGTCGAGGTGCGAACGCGGCGTGCCGCACAGCGCATCAAAGTCCACCCACACCAGTTGCTTGCCCGCCGCCGTGATTGGCAGCGAGCGACCGGCCACTTCAACATCTGCGGGATGGATGGATGCTTGCGCTTCGTATTCAGCAAAAATCGCCCACAGCGCTTCGCGCGTGCCATCGAGCGGGGCGAAGTAACGCGGTTGTGTCGACTCGACACACTTTTCCCGATAGTCGCGCGCGCCGTCGAACGCGATGATGTCGAAGTGACGCTCGATCCGCGCAATGGTCGGCTCGAAGCGCTCGTGAAATTCTGGGTCCGGCAAAAGCATGCGTGGCGCATAGTTCGAGGTCAGCACGATACGCGTGCCGCTCGTCAGTGCCGTTTCCAGAAATCGGCCGATCAGGAATGCGTCGGCGATATCGTGCACATGGAATTCGTCGAAGTAGAGCAGATCGACGCCGTCGAGCCACGCGCGCGACACATCGCCGAGCCGATCGTCGCTACGCGGTGCCTGCACGAGCAGACGGTTGATGTCGCGAATGAACTGATGGAAATGGATGCGTCGTTTTGAACACGGCGCGAGCGCGTAAATCGTGTCGACGATCAGACTTTTGCCGCGCCCAGGCAGACCGTGACAGTAGACGCCGCGATGCTCGCGTTGAGCCGCTTCTGCGCGGCTACCCTTGAGCAGGGCGCAGAGTGTGTCGATTGCCCTTTGCTGACTTTCGTCCGCGACGATCCCTTTTTCGGCAAGTGCGTGGGCGATGGCGGACGGCTCGATCATGCGAAGACTCTAAATCAGCGTTGAAAAGGCGAGGCGCGTACTCGACGCGCGGACGCGCCAGTTTATCAGCGGGGCTTCAAAGTCTGTCGCCATCTTTGCTTCACCGCCACCCGACGCAGCGAGGGGATTCTGAGCCACGTGATCATCCAAAATCCCCACGCAATTGATGTTCGTAATTCGTAACAATACATAGGATTACGTATCAATATACAGATTATAGAAATCGATAAGCATTGCGAATGAAAAATAAATTGCTACATCAAGCCACGTAAAACAAGCACAAAAATCACGCCGTTCGCTTGTCCGTTGCATAACGCCGGCAATGTTCCAGATACCCGGCTTCATGGCTGCTCGCCAGTTGGACCACACTGTTCCAGAGCCAAAGCGGCGCATCAATCGTCCTCGACCGGCTGCGCCGCAGTTCGGCAAGCCAGCCGCGTCGCGTCGGCGGGTCCATCTGCCGCGCGTGTGCCTTGCCTACCACGGCTGCGAGATAAAAGGCGACCTTGCGTGCATCGTCTTTATCGAGTTCGTCGATTTCGAGCTTGAGGTCTTGTGGCAGCAACTCGCGTATCACCACAGCGCGATCGAGCAGACGCGCGGCGCGCATGCGCTCGCCCAGAAACGGTGAAAGATGACGCGCGCCTTCGACGACACGTTCGGCGTTATCGCGCGGCATCGACGCATCTTCATAGCGCGGCGCAGCCGCTTTTACGCCTTCCTTGATGTCCATGAGACAGAGATCGTCGCCTTCGATCACACCGCCGTCCACATCGAGCAGCACCGCGTAACGCAGTCGCCCGAGCGAACTGCAGCCTTTCACCCAATACGCGGCATCGAGCACTTCCACGGCGCCTTCGTCGCTGCGACCGCGCAATCCTGTGGGCAAACTGGCGATCGCTTCATCGGCGAACAGCGACGCGATTGCCTTGCCCTCCGCGCGCGTGAGTGGCCAGAAGCGCTTGCCGAGCGGAATCGTCGGCCGGAGATCTTCGATGCGTTCTTCGGCGAGATGTCGCCACGAACGGCGTACCGCAAGCTTCATCGCCAGATGCACCGGCTCGGGCCGTTCGGGCAATTGCGGCTTTTTGCGCTTCGTTTCGAATGCCGATTGATAACCTGCGGCAAGCGCCTCGATCATGTGCACGATGGTGAGACCCGAGAGCGCCGATCCGCGCGCCGCCGTCGCAAGCGAAAGCCCAAGACGAATCAGATCGTGCGCAGGATTGCCGATGACGGTCTGATCGAGATCGCGAATATGCACCTCCACCTTGCCGTCCTGATTCGCAATCGGTCCGAGATTGCCGGTATGGCAATCGCCGCAGATCCAGATCGCCGGGCCGCGCGGCAGCGAACCGCCATTTGCATCGACGATCCACTCGTAAAACTGCTCGGTATTGCCGCGTACATAGGCATGCGGCGAGCGCGCCATTTTCAGGCGGCGCTGCTCGGTGAGAATCGCCTGGCGATCGGCAGGCTTCGGCAGTTTCTTTACGCGCTTCGCGTCTTTGGCGTCCAAAAGAAGCGCATTGTCCTGCGTCTCTTTTCTACTTTTCGATTTACTTTCGGTTTTGTTCGTCATTTGCGTCCCCTTCGCATGTGCGCAGGTGCAGTGCAAATGGCGTGCCTTGTTTTATTACGTTTTGAAAGGCATTCCCGAACCCAACGCACCCAACGTTACACAAACAGCGCATATCGACGAATCATGCGTCATAAAACTTAAAAGCGTTTTCGCTATGCTTCGACGTTGTCTTACCGCTGCTTTCCAGTGCGCGTAAGACGACGCTCGGGCCGCCTCCTCGAGCCGTTGTTGTGCCTCTATCTGGACGGAGACTTCGATGACGGTCGATTTCGTGCCGGCGCGCCCGCTATGGTGTAGCGCGCCGCGCAAACGTTTGAGCCTGCCCGGCGTGTTCTCACTCGCGCTTTTCAGCACTTTCGTTGCGTGCGCAACGAGTGCTTGCAGTAACCGCGACGACGACACGCGCGTCGTGCTGACCACGCGCGCGGAACGCGATCTCGCGCAAACGCAGCCTGCGCCTGCGCTATCTGCTGCCGCGCAGCAGCAGGGCACATCTTCGCTTGCGGGCGCGTTCTCGTCTCCATCGAATTCCCCAGACAGTGCAAATGGCGCCGCGGCGATTACCGCCATCGCTGTGCGCTCGCCCGCACGCGCCGCGGCTGTATCCGATGGCGCAAGCGGGGCGGAAGGCATTGGCAGCACCGGCGACGCACCGCTCGCACCTCCCGACATTCACACCGCAGACTGACGTACCCGCAGCCGTACCCGAAACGCAGCACCCGGCCGCGCGACCCCGCGCCGTCTGCCGCCATAGGGCGGCGCGGCGTCGCGTGTGCCTTCTCAACCCGACGATGGAAACCACAATATGACTTCGAGAAGCCGCCGTGATTTTCTCCGCACCGCCGCGATGAGCGCCGGTTCGGCCACCGCCCTGACGATGCTGCCGCAAGGCATCCGTAACGCACTTGCTATCCCCGCGAACAATCGCACGGGCAGCATCCGCGACGTCGAGCACATCGTCATCCTCATGCAGGAAAACCGTTCGTTCGACCATTACTTCGGCACGCTGCGTGGTGTGCGCGGCTTCGGTGATACGCGCGCCATCACGCTGCCCAACGGCAAACCGGTGTGGAACCAGCCGCTCGCTGCAGGCGTCGGCGAAGTGCTGCCGTTCCATCCCACCGCTGCAAATCTCGGCCTGCAGTTCATTCAGGATCTGCCGCACGACTGGCCGACCACGCACGCCGCGTGGAACGGCGGCCGCTACGATCAGTGGGTGCCCGCCAAGGGCACGACCACGATGGCCTACCTCACGCGCGACGATATTCCGTTTCACTACCAGCTCGCCGATGCCTTCACGATTTGCGACGCCTACCACTGCTCGACGCTGACCTCGACGGACCCGAACCGCTATTACATGTGGACGGGCTGGGTGGGCAACGACGGCAGCGGCGGCGGCCCGGTGGTCGATAACGCGGAAGCCGGCTATGGCTGGTCGACGTATCCCGAAGTCCTGCAAAACGCGGGCATTTCGTGGAAGATCTATCAGGACATCGGCGAAGGTCTGACCGCGAAAGGGTCGTGGGGCTGGACGGGCGATAACCCGTACATCGGCAATTACGGCGATAACTCGCTGCTCTATTTCACGCAATACCAGAACGCGCAGCCGGGCAACCCGCTTTACGATCGCGCACGCACGGGCACGAACGTGCTCAACGGCGGCGGTTATTTCGACGTGCTCAAGCAGGACGTGGCGAACAACACACTGCCGCAAGTGTCGTGGATCGTCGCGCCGGAAGCGTATACCGAGCATCCGAACTGGCCCGCGAACTATGGTGCGTGGTATGTCGATCAGGTGCTGCAGATTCTCACGTCGAATCCCGAGATCTGGAGCAAGACCGTGCTGCTCGTGAATTACGACGAGAACGACGGCTTCTTCGATCACATTGCGCCGCCGTTCGCACCCGCGTCGAGCGCGAATGGTTTGTCGACCGTCGATACCAGCAACGAGATTTTCCCGGGCAGCAGCAAGTATGCGTCCGGTCCGTATGGTCTGGGGCCGCGCGTGCCGATGCTGGTGGTCTCGCCCTGGTCGCGTGGCGGCTGGGTCTGTTCGCAGACGTTCGATCACACGTCGGTGATCCGCTTTATCGAAAAGCGCTTTGGTGAACAGCACAATCTGGCCGAGCCGAATATCACGCCGTGGCGTCGCGCGGTGTGCGGCGATCTGACGACGGCATTCAATTTCGCCACGCCAAATGCAGCGCTGCCTTCGCTGCCTTCGACGAGCAGCTACGCACCGCCGGATAAGATTCGTCATCCTGATTATGTGCCAGTGCCCCCGCTGGTGGGCAGCGTGCCGAAACAGGAGAGCGGGGTACGTCTTGCGCGCGCGTTGCCGTATGAACTGTTCGTGCGCTTCAATGCGAATGCATCGTCGGGCAAGGCGAAAGCGCACTTCATCAACACGGGGCGCGCGGGCGCGGTGTTCCTCGTCTACACGGCCAATAGCACCGATGCGCCGCTCACGTATACGGTCGAAGCGGGCAAGCGCCTGGAGGATCAGTTGACGATTGGCGCGACGGCCGCGTACGACTTCACCGTGCACGGGCCGAATGGTTTCCTGCGCCGCTTCGCAGGCAAGCAAACGCAGACGGGCTGGTTCGGCAGTGGCGAAACGGCGCGCCCGGAAGTGGCCGAAGGCTACGACGTGGCGAACGGCAATCTGCAATTTCGCCTTGAAAACACGGGCGGCGCGCGTTGCCAGTTCACTATCGTCAACGCCTACGATCCGGGCACGAAGATCCAGCGCACCGTGCGCGGCGGCGATACGGAACAGCTTTATCTCGACCTGCGTAACGCGTATGGCTGGTACGACCTGACGATCACTGTCGATAGCGATGCGAGCTTCGTGCGCCGCATCGCGGGACACGTTGAAACGGGTCATCCGAGCTATAGCGATCCGGCGCTGGGCGGCTGATACGCGTAGTTTTTCTTTGTCGACCACGGTTGCGCCGCCCGGCGCGCCGTGGTTTTTTGTTGGCGCTCGACAAATCGCGGATAAGCGAAACGTGGTCAAATCCGGCCACGCAATGTGTATGCAAACTCCGGAGACAAAATGAGCGAATCACACCACCAGATAGCCTGCTTATGCGGCGCCGT
Organism: Paraburkholderia sp. J69-1; assembly: GCF_905220255.1. Classification (NCBI taxonomy): domain Bacteria; kingdom Pseudomonadati; phylum Pseudomonadota; class Betaproteobacteria; order Burkholderiales; family Burkholderiaceae; genus Paraburkholderia; species Paraburkholderia sp. J69-1. The sequence goes on from NZ_CAJMZG010000014.1 coordinate 195,207, forward strand.
AACGGTCGATCTGACTGGCGAGCCTGCCGCACGCGCGAACTGTCATTGCGCAACTTGCCGCGACTTTTACGCGACGCCGATGCTGTCCGCGACCGCATGGGCAAACGAAAACGTAGCACCGCACGGCGAGTTGAGCGTCTTTCAGCATCCCACGAAACAGATGTCGCGCGCCTTCTGCCCGAAGTGCGGCGAAACGCTGTTCGGCACCAATCGCCTCGGGATGCGTGTTGTGCCCAACAGCCTGCTTGCACGCGCGAACGGCGGCACGCTGCCAGCCAATCGCACACCATCGATGCATCTCTTCTACCGGCATCGTGTGATTGACGTGAACGACACGGTGATCAAATACGTCGACGGTTGGGACGGTCCCACCTACGAGCCCGCGATTTGAACAACAACGTATCCGAACGCCAACGCGCGATATGCCGTAAATACGGCCTTGCTTAGACACCACCCGAAGCAATGGTCGCGCTGGCACCGGGCTCGCTCGAACAGCAACCGGTATACGGTACGCGCGTGATGCTCGCGGCAGCCGAGAACATCGACGATGCCGGCTACGAAGACGTCTGGTTAGCCGAATGATTCACCATGAGGCCGAGCAGCATGCGGGCCGCGTCGCTCATCTGTAGCACGTCGCGATGCACGATGCCGACGTCGCGATGAAACGCGTGATGGCCGAGATCGATCGCCCGCACCTGCGCCGGCCAGCGTTGATAGCTGGCCGTTTGCGGCACGAGCGCCACGCCCGCCCCCTTGCCGACCAGCGCGACGATGGCTTCCAGCTCGTCGAGTTCGCACACTTCCTGCACGACGATCTGCATGCGGCGCAGAAACCGGTCGACCAGACGACCACCAAACGAAGCGCGGTCGTAGCGGATAAACGGCTGCTGCGAGAGCAGCCTCATCCAGTCGCTGCCCTTGAGCGCGCGCGGCACGATCAGCCGGAACGGTTCGCTCGCGATCGCACTCCAGCGCAAATCGCTCTGCAGCGTAAAGGGCGGCCGAATGATCGCGGCGAAATCGAGTTCGCCTGCATCGACCAGATTGACCAGTTCCATCGACACACCCGGCACCACCCGCGTGTGGGCGCCGGGACATTGCCGATGAAAGGCCGCGAGCGCGTCAGGCAACAGCGCGCGCTGCACCGAGGCAATCGCGCCGATATTCAGGCGCACCGCCACGGCAGGATCGACCGCGACCGTACTCAGATTGCCGTAAAGGCGGATCACTTCCTGCGCCTGCACGAGCAGTTGCTGGCCGCGCGCACTTAAACGCGCGTTACGGCCTTCACGCTCGAATAGCGCAAAACCCAGTTCGCTTTCCAGGCGCTGCATTTGAGCGCTCACGGCAGCTTGAGTCAGGCCGATGCGCTTGCCGGCGGCGGCAAACGTGCCTTCTCGCGCCACGGCCAGCAGCGTTTTGAGTTCGCGGATCATTCACAAACAATTTTGATGGATCGGGAAATTATAGTTTGATTTTATTTTTCAACGATACGGCCTAACATGGCGCGAACCGTTTCCCTGCGGGACGCGAACCCCCAATCCCGACAGAACAGAACAAGGAGCCCACCATGAGTCTTTCGCCGTTTCATCTGGCGATTCCCGTCTACGATCTGCCCGCTGCGCGCGACTTTTATGGCCGTGTATTCGGTCTCGCCGAAGGTCGATCAAGCACGCATTGGGTCGATTTCGACTTCTTCGGCCATCAGCTGGTGATTCACGAACATCCGAAGACGGCTTCGCAGGACGCGGCGCACACCAACGCCGTGGACGGCCATGACGTGCCGGTGCCGCATTTCGGCGTGGTGCTGGAATGGACGCAGTGGGAAGCGCTGGCGCAGCGCTTGCGCGAGTTCGGCGCGCAGTTCGTGATCGAACCGTATATCCGTTTTCAGGGGCAGGTGGGCGAACAGGCCACGATGTTCCTGTTCGATCCGTGCGGCAATGCGCTGGAATTCAAGGCGTTCAAGGATATTGGGCAACTGTTTGCCAAATGAACGCCTGATGTGCCGAAAGGCGCGCGCGGGAATGCGCGCGCGAGGCAAAACGAATGACTAAAATAATCAGCCTTCGTAGATGAAGTTGCGCACGTGCGTATTGAAGAGATCGGCGTGCGTGCCGTTCATGCCGTGCGTTGCGCCCTTCATCGTCACGCGCTGCGCAAACTCAATCCACTCGTCGAGCGCTTCGACGTTGTTGCGGAACATCAGCGGGCTGCGCTGACCGTCGATCAGCAGCGTGCGGCATTTGATGTCGCCAGCCGGGCGGCGCGTGTAAGCGGGCAGCGGATCTTCGAGTTGCTTGGCCAGCGTCGTGGCATTGGCGATCGCCATTTCGCGGAACGCGTGCGTGCTCTTGCGCCACGCGCCGGGCATGCTGACCGAATCCACAAACAGTTCCAGACCGTCTTCGAGCTGACCGTCGTCGATCAGGCCGACCGCGCGCGAACGCAGCGCGTTGGTGGCCGGCGGCATGACGTCGTCGTCTTCTTCGAGGCGGCGCAGCGGGCCGCCCGGATCGGCGAGCACGAGCGTGCGCACGAGACGCGGATAACGGCGCGCAAGGTGATACGCGATGCTGCCGCCGCGCGAGTGACCGACCAGGTGCACGGATTCCAGACCCAGCGCGACGATGAAATCGGCCAGTTCGTGCAGATGGCTTTCCCAGCCGAAATCGCCCTGGATGCAGGCGTCGGCCGCCGGCCAGTAGTGGCTCAGGCTCGGCGCGATGCAGCGGAAATCGTCTTCGAGGCCGTCGAGTTGCGGCTCCCAGTAGCGGTAATCGCACAGCGAGCCGTGGACAAACAGCAGCGGCTCACCGGTCCCCCGTTCGAGGTAGGGCAGAACGACGCCCGAGTCGAGCGTCGCGAACGACAGATCGGGCGGGGCAAGCAGGGACGGATCGATGCGCTGGTTCAAGGAAGTCACTCCATTCGCGGAGATGACACTTTGCCGCATCAGAACGCTTATGGGAAACGCATTAAATTGAAGCTTGCTATCAGTTTTTCTGATTGACTGCTGGGTGAAACCCTAGGTTTCATGGGTGAAACACGGCTTGGATCAAATTAAAGCGTCAGGCGATAGCGAACGAAGTCGTCGGCGGCGACAAATTCGTCGTAAAGCTTGCGCGCCGGGTTGTCCTGGCGCGTGTGCCAATAGAGGCGCGACCAGCCGCGCTGCCGCCCGAGCGCCACCAGATCGCCGATCAGCGTCCGGCCCACGCCCTTGCCGCGCACGGCGGGATCGACGAACAGATCCTCCAGATAGCAGATGGGCGCGGCCACCCACGTGCCTTCGTGCAACACGCTCAGGCTGAAGCCGACGATGCGGGCGTCGAGCACGGCGACGCGGCCGAGCAGCGGCACGTCCGCATCGATCAGCCGCTGCCACGTGCGTTCGCTGATCTGCGGAGCGACTTCGGTTTCGTAAAACGCGTTGTAACCCGCCCACAGGCGGAACCAGTCGGCGCGATCGGCGGGCTCGATATTGCGGATCACTAGCTGATCAGGCATCGCGCAAGCTCGCAAGCGACGCACGCTGATTACCCTGCGCGTCGAAATTGTCGGGCGCGAGCCAGCTTTCGAACGCCTGCTTCACCTTCGGCCAGTCCTGATCGATGATCGCGAACCAGGCCGTGTCGCGGCTGCGTCCCTTATAAACCACCGCCTGACGGAAGATGCCCTCGAATTCGAAGCCCAGACGCAGCGCCGTCTTGCGCGAAGGCGCGTTGAGGCTGTCGCACTTCCACTCGTAGCGCCGGTAGCCGAGCTGGTCGAAGGCGTAGCGCATCAGCAGATATTGCGCTTCGGTCGACAGCGCGGTGCGCTTGAGCAGCGGCGAAAACGTCACGCTGCCGACTTCGATGACGCCGTGCGCGGGATCGATGCGCATCAGCGCGAAGGTGCCGACGGCCTTGCCGCTCGCGCGGTCGACGATGGTGTAGTGCAGCGGATCTTCCGAGGCCGCCGCCTTCGCGAGATACGCGCGAAACGACTCGAAATCGTCGAACGGGCCGGTGAACAGATACGTCCAGTCGCTGCCGTCGGGCGCGGCGCTATAGGCTTCGAAGAGGTCGGCGGCGTGGCGCTCGACGTCGACGGGTTCGATGCGGCAGCGCACACCTTCGATCGTGATGCGCGCCGGGCGCTCGCGCGGCGTCCAGCCTTCCAGTGCCGCGCCGATGGGTTGCTGATATTCGTTGGTTCTCGCTGCCATGCTGCTCGTGCTCCGATCGTGGGTCCGCAGAAATTTGCGTCGATGAGGCATAAGGTAACGCGTGGCGTGGCTCCCTGAAAGATCCACGATGCGCCGATACTGTAGGGCCACGCGAGAGAAATAGTTGGAGGGCGCTGTAACCGGCGGGCTGCCGCGAGCGAATTGGCATGAAAGCGCGCACCGCGACGGTGCGCATCGACACGGTACCGGCACGGTATCGGCAACACACGGAGATCGCGAACGTGAGCTGGGCGAACAGGGCAGCGCAGTGGCGACAGGCGGGCGAATTCGGCCCGCGAGGTGGCGTCGCGTCCGCTATTGCGGTGCAGGACGGCTTCGGCTACGCTCACCCGATCGCGCCCGAATTCGAGACCGGCGATGCCGGTAAAAACGCCTCAGCGGGCGCGCCTTCCCAAAGTCGCGACAAACCAGGACGCCCTTTGTATCCCGCGGAAATCCGTCTCAAAGCGCTGTTTGTCAGCGGCCTCGAAGGCGACGCCGATGCGTACCGCACTTTCCTGCAGGAACTCACGCGCCATCTGCGCGCGTATCTGCGCCGGCGTATTCCGCAGTTGCAAGACGATGTGGAAGACCTCGTGCAGGAGATTCTGCTCGCGGTACACAACGCGCGTCACACGTGGCGCTCCGACGAACCGCTGACCGCCTGGGTGCATGCGATCGCCCGCTACAAGTTGATGGACTTCTTTCGCTCGCGCTCCCGCCGCGAATCGCTCAACGATCCGCTCGACGACCACAGCGACCTGTTCGCGCAGGCCGACGACGAACCGGCGCAAGCGCGCCGCGACATCGGCCTGCTGCTCGACCAGTTGCCGGACAAACAGCGTTTGCCCATCCTGCACGTGAAGCTCGAAGGGCGTTCGGTGGTCGAGGCCGCGAAACTCACCGGGCTTTCCGAATCGGCCGTGAAGGTGGGCATCCACCGCGGCCTGAAGGCGCTTGCCGCACGCATCCGGGGGGCGCAATGAAAACCGACGATCTCATCAGCCTGCTGTCCACCGGCGTCACGCGCGTGGACCGCAAGGCCGTCGTGCGCCGCTTCGCGCGTGCGCTGCCGCTGGGACTGGCTGGATCGCTACTGCTGGTGGCCGTGGTGTTCGGCGTGCGCCACGATCTGATGGACGTCGCGCAGACGCCGATTTTCTGGGCCAAGATCGCGTTCCCGCTCGCCGTGGCGATTGCGGCGGCGCTGGCCGTGAGCCGTCTCGGCCGGCCTGGCGTGCGCGGCGGTTACGCATGGGCTTTGGTGGCCGCGCCGTTCATCGCGGTATGGCTCGCGGGCTGGGCAACGCTTGGCACCGCCGCGCCCGCGGAGCGCGTGCCGCTGATGCTCGGCCTGTCGTGGCGGACCTGTCCGTTCAATATCCTGCTGCTCTCCGTGCCCACCTTCGCCGCCGTGTTCTGGGCGACGAAAGGCCTCACGCCCACGCGCCCGCGCATGGCAGGCGCGGCAGCAGGACTCTTCGCAAGTGCGCTTGCCACCATCGCTTATTGCGTCCATTGCCCGGAAATGAGCCCGGCGTTCTGGAGCATCTGGTACGCCGTCGGCATGCTGATGCCGGCAGCGATCGGCGCCTGGCTCGGGCCGCGTCTGCTGCGCTGGTAAATCGCCGACGCTTTGTCCTGCGGGATGAAGCGTCAGCGATTTCTTTATCCGTCCATTTTATTTAGTCATCCTTCATGTATTGATCGATGTCACCGCTGTGACATGTTTTAACAAACCCATCCACGGCTTTGCTGAATAATAAGATGGTTCCCGCAGCAATCATTCGTACTCCAAAGCGATGCGATTGCGCTGATGGCGCATCGCGGGAAAAACAACGCACGGACTCGCAAAGCCCGAAGTTGGTCGAGATCGCTGGTGCTCTCCCACGCCAATGACCAACTTCTTTGCCAGTCTGGATGCGTCTGTCCGACTGGCATTTTTTGGCGTAGACCTCGTGCGAGCCATCGCGCCGAAAAGCAATAGAAGCGCTTATTCGATGAGACTTGCCATACTTTCCGGCGATGCCGAACTCACGCAGCTCACCTCCAGCACGCTCGGCAGCGAAGGCTGCGTGTGCCATCACTTCGCAACAGGCAGTGCGCTGCTCAGCGCGTTGCGCCGCGAAACCTTCGATCTGCTCGTGCTCGATCACGCCTTGCCCGACATGAACGGCGTGCGCGTGCTCAACACCATCCGCGCAATCATTTCCACCCAGATTCCGGTGATCTACGTCACCTCGATGCGCGGCGAGCGCGATGAAATCAGCGCCCTCAACGCCGGCGCCGATGCCTGCCTGAACCGGCCGCTCGACGCTGCCGTGCTGCGCGCGCGTGCATCGTCGGTGTTGCGCCGTGCGCGTGCGGTGCGGCTGATTCACGTCGACGAATCCGATAGCGCTTTCGAATTCGATCCGGTGGCCTGCAGCGTGCTGCGTAACGGCACCGCGATTCACCTGACCGTGCGGCAGTTCAGGCTCGCGCTGCTGTTCTATCAGCACATCGGCACGACGCTGTCGCGCGAGCATATTCTCGACCTCATCTGGAAAGGCGAGGCCGAGGTCAATATGCGCACCGTCGATACGCAGATCAGCCGCCTGCGCGCCAAGCTGCGCCTCGCGCCCGAAAACGGCTACCAGTTGACCTCCGTACGCGGCTGCGGCTATCGGCTCGACCGCATCTGACGCCTTCATCCGGCATCGGTTTCAAGCCTGATCGATGTGCACACGCTCCAGCCGATAGCCGTAGCCGTGCACGGAAACCACCACGAATCCATTGCCCGGATGCAACTGAAGTTTGGAACGCAGCCAGCACACATGCGTGTCGACCGTACGCGACGACACGCCAAACGATTGATGCCAGACCGACTCGAAAATCTGCGCCCGCGATAGCGGCTCGTCCAGGTGACGAAACAATAGCCACGCCAGATGAAACTCGCGCTGCGTCAGCGCGACGGCGTCGCCGCGCAAGGTGACGACACAGCGGACCGTATCGAATTCATAGTCGCCGTAACGCTCCAGTTTCTCGGGCTTCGGTCGATGACTCCATCTCAACAGCGAAGCCACGCGTGCGATCAGCACCTCGGGCGAGCGCGTGCGCAGGATGAAATCGTCCGCGCCCGCATTGAGCGCCATGGATTCCGCATCGGCGCCGCCCGGCTCGCCGATGATCAGGACCGGCACATCCGGCGCGTAGTGGCCGCGCACCCAGTTCAGCGCCTGCACGCCGTGGCCGTCGTGATCGAGGCCAATCACGATGAGCAGATCCACCGCGCCGCTCTGCAAGGTGGCGGCGAGTTGTTCGACGGTGCGGATCTCGCGGCACACGTAGGCCGCTTGCGTGAGCACGCTGCGCAGGAATTCGCCGTGCGGCACGTTGCCTTCGAAGAGGCCGATGCACATGATCTGGCGGTGCGCCCCGGCATCAGAATGCATGGCGGGATGAGGACTCGATAATTTCGGTTCGTTCATATCCATGGGTTCGCATCAGCAGCTTGAGCGCGTGGTGCTCCTTGATGCCGAAAAGACACTCGGGGTGCAGCCGCTCGCTGTTATTGGGCCCGATCCACACTTCGCGCACGGCCTCGGGCAGAAAGCCGTAGCGGAAGTACGACGTCAAACCGTATTTCGTCGTGCGCCAGTGAATGCAGGGCGTGCAGGTCCGGTTGTCGGTTTCGCCGCTCGACACATAGACGAGACGCCATTCGAGTTCGTGTCGGAACGAAGGGTCTTTCGACATCACGCCAAGCCATTCGCAGGCTCTCGCTGCGGCGCGAATGCCGGGTTCGCGGTCGAGGCTTCGGGTGTCCGGCGCGCCCGATCCCGCGTTGCCAGCGGCTTCGGCGACCATGTTTTTCAGGCTTTCGATGTGGCGTGTAAGCGTGGCGTCGTCGCCGTAGAGCACGGGCGAGAGCGCGATACCGCGCGCGGAATCGGCGAGCGCGTCATGCACCACGGGCGCACGCGTGACGCTGCCCGCCGGACTCAGCAAATCCGAATCGAAGCCAATCGCAAAGCCCCGGCCCACATCGGCATAACTCCACCATTGGCAGGTGTCGTCGCGATTCTCGGAGAAACAGCAGGTAAACAGCTCGCGACGGCTGAGGTTGAGCGTCAGTGCGAGTTCGGTGGCAAGTTCACGCTGTGCGCCCGATGGCGCGCCGTGGTGGATGAGTGCATCGACCAGCATGGTGCCGACCGTATCGCCCACACGCGCATCGAACATCTTGCGCGCATTGCCAAGCCACAGCGAACGGCTTTCGATGATCGAAAGGAAGGCAACAGGGTCGCAATAGTGATAGATGATTGCCATATCGCTCGGTCGATTGTGAATTGCATAAAAGTCGGACTATTCTCGGTTATCGATTGCCACGCCTTGAATGCGAATAAAGCGCAAATAGAATGCTCTTGGAGTGGAGAAATGTTTGAATGAAATGCGCTATATCAACAATGGCTGGCGACAGGCTAACCAGTCGAAATCCGGCAAACAATCAGAGAACTGTTAATAAGCGATAGATAGTCATGCCGGGTCTGACGGCGCGGGCGAAGCGCTGAATGCGCGTGCGCCAGATTGGGTCATCGATATGAAATACACGTAACAAAGCCTTCTGTTTTCTATCGTCATTGAAAATAAAAATAACAATTCGACTCGATTGAGCATGCTAGCCATGCATCTCGAATAGGTACAATTCTTCTTTATCCGGGAGCTATTCAGTTTCGATATACACGCCGCGCCTTTATGACCAGACCGCTCAATTTCCCGCAGCTTCAGGCGTTTCGTGCGGTCATGCAGATGGGCACGACCACAGGCGCGGCGGCGATGCTCAACACGACGCAGCCGTCCATCAGCCGACGGCTGGCCGAATTGCAGAACTTCTCCGGGCTCAAACTGCTGGAAAAGCGTCAGGGCCGTTTGCGGCCCACGCGTGAAGGCGTACTGCTCTATCGCACCATCCAGAAGCATTTCGAAGGACTCGAACAGATCGAGACGGTGGTGGCGATGCTGCGCCGCTCAGGCACGGGCACGCTGCGTATCGGCTGCACGCCTGCGCTTGCATTAGGTGTATTGCCGGGTGTCGTCGAAGTCTTTCGCGAGCGCTTTCCCGATGCCAGGCTGATCGTCCACACGGATGCCACGCCGCAACTGGTGGATCTGCTGCGTCAGGAATTGTTCGATTTCATTCTCACGACCGGCACGCTTGTGGATGGCGATTTCGAATCGGTATGCCTGAAGACATTGCCTGCCGTGTGCGTGCTGCCACATGGTCATCGCCTCATGAATGAAGCGTCGGTCGATATCGGCATGCTGGGAGGCGAGCGATTGATATCGCTGAGCAGTACCGATAATCTGACGATCGCCCTGAAAGCGATGTTGCTGGAAAACCATATAGAAGCGGTTTTCGCCATCGAAACCACATCGTCGATTACGGTGTGTGCGATGGTGGCGAGCGGCAACGGTATCGGCGTGGTCACGCCATTTGTTGCCGGCACGTTTGCGGGGAAAGTGCTGATCAAGCCATTCGTGCCCGCCATCGGCATGACGGTGAGCATGGCGGCTTCCGCGCAAACCGCGCCCTCGTTGCTGGCGCGGCATTTCGTGGAAGTGCTGCAGGCGCAACTACAGGCATCGGCCTAGATCGCGCCTGCTGCGCGTAGCGCTTGAACTTGCGATGCGCTGTAGCCGAGTTCGTCGAGAATCGCGTCGGTGTGTTCGCCCAGGGCGGGCACGGGGTCCATGCGTGGATTGTCGGCGGGCGTCATGCCGGGTGGGATCAAGGCGGGAATGTCCCCGGCGGGCGTATTCACGCGCGTCCAGCGTTCGCGTGCTGCAAGCTGTTCGTGCGTCCACACGCCCTGCATATCGTTGATATGCGCATTGGCGATCTTCGCGTTCTCCAGCCTTTCTATTACATCCTGCGCAGTGAGGCGCGAAAACGCATCGGCAATCAGCGTGCCGAGTTGCGCACGCTGTTCGACGCGCCGGCTATTGGTGTTGAATCGCGCATCGTTCGCGAGTTCGGGCTGGCGCAAGACGGCCTCGCAGAACTGCTTCCACTCGCGCTCGTTTTGCAGGCCCAGCATGACGGACTTGCCGTCGCCGGCCTTGAACGGACCATAAGGATAGATCGTCGCGTGCGCCGCGCCGTTGCGTTGCGGCGGCGTTTGCCCGTCGATCGCGTAATAGAGCGGGAAGCTCATCCACTCGACCATGCTTTCGAGCATCGATACGTCGATACGGCGGCCGCGCCCGGTTTTGCCGCGCTCGATCAGCGCCGCAAGAATGCTGGAATACGCGTGCATGCCGGCCGAAATATCTGCGATCGAGCAGCCGGCCTTGGCCGGTTCGTCGCCTGCGCCTGTGACGCTCAGGAAGCCCGATTCGCTCTGGATCAGCAGGTCATAGGCTTTCTTGTCGCGATACGGGCCGTCGCTGCCGTAGCCCGAAATGTCGCAGACGATCAGGCGTTCATGGCGCCCGCTCAATGTGTCGTAGTCGAGGCCCAGACGCTGCGTGGCGCCAGGCGCGAGGTTCTGCACGAACACGTCGGCGTCGGCGAGCAGGCGGTGCACGATCTGCATCGCTTCGGCATGTTTGACGTCGAGCGTGAGACTTTCTTTCGAACGATTGGTCCAGACGAAATGTGAAGCCAGGCCGCGCACGCGTTCGTCGTAACCGCGCGCGAAATCGCCCGCGCCGGGACGCTCGATCTTGATGACGCGCGCGCCCAGATCGGCGAGTTGACGCGTGCAAAACGGCGCCGCGATCGCATGTTCGAACGTGACGACCTTGATACCTTCGAGAGGGCGCATGGCAATCTCCTGGAGTCGGTCGGGGCCGCGTCAGAACGAGCGCGGCAAGCCGAGCACGTGTTCGGCCACGTACGAGAGAATCAGATTGGTCGAGATCGGCGCGACCTGATACAGGCGCGTTTCGCGGAATTTGCGTTCGACGTCGTATTCGCAGGCAAAGCCAAAGCCGCCGTGAAATTGCAGGCAAGCGTTGGCGGCTTCCCAGGAAGCGTCGGCGGCGAGCAGCTTCGCCATATTGGCCTGCGCACCGCAAGGCTCGTGGGCATCGAAGCGGCGCGCGGCTTCGAAGCGCATCAGATTGGCCGCTTCCACATTGACATAGGCCCGCGCGATGGGAAACTGCACGCCCTGATTTTGCCCAATGGGACGCCCAAATACCTGGCGATCCTTAACATATTTCGTGACACGATCGATAAACCAGTAGCCATCGCCGATACATTCTGCGGCGATCAGCGTGCGCTCGGCGTTCAGGCCATCGAGTATGTATTTGAAGCCTTTACCTTCTTCGCCGATCAGGTTGTCGGCGGGAATGTCGAGATTATCGAAGAACAGTTCGTTGGTCTCGTGATTGACCATGTTGGGAATCGGCTGCACGGTGAGACCCTGGCCGATGGCGTCGCGCAGATCGACGATAAAGATCGACATGCCTTCGCTTTTCTTCGTCACGTCGGCGAGCGGCGTGGTGCGCGCGAGCAGGATCATCAGGTCCGAATGCTGCACGCGCGAGATCCACACCTTCTGGCCGTTGATCACATAACGGTCGCCGCGCCGCACGGCGGTGGTCTTGATCTTCGTGGTATCGGTGCCGGTGGTCGGCTCGGTCACGCCCATCGACTGCAGGCGCAATTCGCCGCTGGCGATCTTCGGCAGATAGCGGCGCTTTTGCTCCGCCGAGCCGTGACGCAGCAGCGTGCCCATGTTGTACATCTGGCCGTGGCACGCGCCCGAATTGCCGCCGCTACGATTGATTTCCTCCATGATGACCGAGGCTTCCGTGAGCCCGAGGCCCGAACCGCCGTATTCCTGCGGAATCAGTGCGGCGAGCCAGCCCGCCTGCGTGAGCGCATCGACGAACGCTTCGGGATAGCCGCGCGCCTCGTCGATCTTGCGGAAGTATTCGTCCGGAAACTGGCTGCAGAGCGCGCGCACGGCGTCGCGAATGTCCTGGTATTGATCGCTTGTCTCGGTCATATCGGTTTTTGATTCGATGAACAGGAGCGGCGTTCAGGCCAGCACGGCCTGTGCCGACATCGTCAGCCAGCCTTCGTGGTCCTGCGCCCAGAGGTCGATGTGCCGGCCGTCCGCGGCGCGGCGTCCGCTGACCGTGAAGCGATGGCCGAGGAAGGTCGGCCGCACCGCCTTGAAACGGTATTCGCGCACGACGGCGTCAGGCATTGCGCGCGTCAGCGAATCGAGCAGCAAGGTGGCGATCAGCGGCCCGTGCACGACGAGGTCGGGATAGCCTTCCGTATTGCGCGCGTAATCGCGGTCGTAATGAATGCGATGGCCGTTGAAAGTGAGCGCCGAATAGCGGAACAGCAGGACTTCGTTGGGCGCGATTTCGCGTTGCCAGCCGGCATCGGAAGGTGCGGCGAGCGGCGGCGGCAGGGCCGCTTGCCCAGGCTGCGCCGCTTCGCGATAAACGATGTCCTGCTCTTCGCGAATCAACGTGACGCCGTCGGCCTTGATCGCATGTTCGACGCTCACGAAAGCGAGACGCCCGCTGCGGCCGGTCTTGTGCTCGGTGGAAAGCACGCGCGACACGCGCTCGGCCTGCGTGCCGACGATCAACGGCGCGTCGAATGTGATACGCCCGCCTGCGGCCATGCGGCGCGGCAGGCCCAGATCGGGCAGGAAGCCGCCTTTTTGCGCGTGACCGTCGGGACCGAGTTCGGCTTGCGGCGCGGTGGACCAGAAGTAAAGCCAATGCCAGATGGGCGGCAGCGCGTCGCCTTCGCGCGGCGCGCTCGCACAATCGAGCGTGGCGGCCAGCGCAGCGGCGGGCGCAAGGGAAATGGTGTCGCGCACGGCTTCGAGCGTCGCGTGTTCGTCGTGCATTGCTGTCTCCCGCGCCGTTACCGCTGGCGCATCGCAGTCGTGATCGGACGTCATCCGACGACTGTAGGCCAATGCCGCGCGCCAAGGAAATACGCATTGAATGTGCCGGTCATAGGGGTATCCTATGGCCCTCGCATCGAGGGCCGTAACCATGGACGTTCGTCAACTTCGCTATTTCGTCAACATCGTCGATTACGGCAGTTTGGGCAAAGCCGCGGAAAAACTCTTTGTGGCGCAGCCATCGCTGAGCCAGCAGATCGCGAAGCTGGAAGACGATCTGGGCGTGCCGCTGCTCATACGCAGCCCGCAAGGCGTGAAGCCCACGGCGTCCGGGCAGGCGCTCTACCGGCACGCGCGGCTCGTGCTGCATCAGATGGAACAGTTGCGCCAGGAAGTGCGCGAAGGCGCGGGCGCGGAATCGGGCACGGTCGCCATCGGCTTGCCGACGACGATGGCGTCCGTGCTGGCGATGCCGGTGTTCGAACGCGTGCGCGAGCGTTTTCCGGGCATCCGTCTGCAGTTCTTCGAAAGCATGAGCGGCTATCTGAACGAACTGCTCGCCAATGGCCGCCTCGATCTGGCCATTCTCTTTCGCGACACGCCTACGCCCGGCATCTCGGCCTTGCCGGTGCTCGACGAAGAACTGTATGTCATGGGCGAACCCGGCGTGCCGGCGCGTGCGCGCACCTGCACGCTGGCCTCGCTCGCGGATGTGCCGCTGGTGGCGCCGGGCGTGGCGAACGGCCTGCGCCTGCTGATCGAGCGCACGTTTGCGCGCGAACAGGTGCCGCTGAACATCATCGCCGATATCGACTCGTTGCCGATGCTGCTCTCGGCGGCACAATCGGGCGCGGCGAGCACGATCCTGCCTGCTTCGGCGCTGGCATTGCGTGCGAGCACGGAGCGGCCAAAGATGCGCCGCATTGTCGATCCGATGATCCGGCGCCCGGCGAGCATCTGCTGGCCGAATGCCTTGCCGGTGAGTTCGGCGTCGCTGGCCGTGCGGCGCACGATCTGCGAACTGATCGAGGAATTACGCGCGAGCGGAACGTGGACGGGAATCGAATTGCGCGAGGCGGGGATGGCGGCGGGCTGAGGTGAAACGCGAAGCGCCGCCACGGACGCTTCGCGTTAAAACACGCTTAAAACAGGCTGCAAATATGCCGGACCGGCTTATTGCGCAGCCTTGGCGCTGGCGTCCACGCGCTTGGGCTTGGGCGGCGATTCGATCTTCGCGTACTGGAATGCCGGCGTGGCCTTGAGCGCATCCTTGGTCGCGCCCGGCAGATAGAGATTGCCGCTGCGCACTTCGAGCGAGGCGATGGGCACCGCCACATCATGCACGCCCACGCCGAGGAAACCACCCGCCGAGACGATGGCCGCCGACACCGAGCCGTCCGGCGCGACGATCAGGTCGCGCACCGTGCCGACTTTCGCGTTCTCGTCGTTATAGACCGTCTTGCCGAGCACACTTTTTTTCACGCTCCAGCCTTCCAGCAAGGCCTGCGATTGCTCGACCGTCACGCTCAGGGGCTGCGCGCCCGCGACTTGCGCCTGGGCGCTTGCGCTGGCTACACCTGCGGCTATCACGGCGGCCGCCAACATCGTCATGCGAAAAGACATTTATCGAGCTCCTGATCCAGGGTAAGGGCGCGGCGGGGCCGCATCAAAGACATCGGATTGACATACTAGCGGGATTGAAAAAACGCTGCGCTTAAGCGGGATAAGCGCGGGCTTTCCTTCTCTACCGCCATGCCGATACCCCCGCACACGCGTCACGGAATGCGCGTGCGCGTCACGTCCACGACCTGATCGTCGCTCTCGAATAGCTGCGCCGGCGTGGGCGCTTTGGCAAGCCACGCGTTCTTCCAGATCATCAGCAGGTGATAGTAGAGCCGCAGGCTCAGCCCGAATCGATATGCATAGAGATGCGTCAGCGCGAGACTGAGCCCGGCGCGGCCCTGGCGATTGCGGGCATGCAGCGACACCACAATCGGCACGAGCCTGCGCAGCGCGAGGCGGCGAGCCGGTTCGAGTTCGGGCGGCAAGGCGAGGCTTTTCAGAAAATGCCACGCGGCCATCGACGCGGCGCTTGGCGTGTGGCGCGTCGCCTGCGAAACCGAATACCCGGTCTTGCGATAGCAGGAAACATAATCGTCGACATAACAGACCGCACGCGCGGACAGACATAAACGCACGCCGAAAACGAAATCGCAGCACACCTCCAGTTGCGTATTCGCAGGCACGTCATAGCCGATGCGTTTCACCAGCGCGGCATCGGCCAGCCAGCCGTTGTTCGGAAACATCTGCACGATGCCCGTGCGTCCCGCGAGGCGTTGCACACCGGCCGCAGCAGGCGTGCGGTGATAAGCCTCGTTCATGCGCCGGCTCGCCGGGACATCTATACGCCCTTGAGCATCGGCTTCATATTGATTGCCAAAGGCGACGTCGATGTCGGGATGCCGCGTCCATTGCTCGAGCAAGCGCGCGATCGCGTGTTCGAGCAGAAAGTCGTCGTCGTGAATCAGCAGGATCTTGTCGCCGCTGGCGCGCGCAAAGAGACTCGCGACATTGCGCGCCTGACCCAGCGCGGGCACGTTGCGCCGGTACAGCACGCGAGGATCGTGTCCATAGTGCTGCGCGATCAGTCTCGCGGTGGAAGTATCGGGCGAATCGTCGCCGATCACGATCTCGATGTTCGTATGCGTCTGCGCCAGGCACGATTCGATGCACTGAATCAGCAGATCCGGCCGATTGCACGTGGGCAGACAGATGGAGACGCTGGTTGTTATCGTCATGGGCCTACCCCAACAGAAAGAGCTAAGCAAAAGAGGTTCGCATTGCGAACGTCATCTGGCTGGCATGACGGTACGGGATCAAAATCCGAAAGAAATTGAAAATAAATCGCAAGGTACGCCGATGCGGGAAAACGCTGATTTAAAAGGATTTAATTCGAAATCGTCAGACGATTTAAAGGAAAAGCCATGTTGCGATGCAAACAGTGTCCTTGCAGATCGCTAACGGTTTGAGGCGGAAAATGGCACTGATTCGCAACTGCGTTCAAGGCCTGCGCGCGACGCCCCAATATTCCTTCAAGCTCGTTTAGCATCTTGGCTTCAAAGCGGCCGCGTTGCTGCGCGTGCCTGCTGAATGGATCCTGCTTCGACCTGCATTGACTGGCTTTAAGCCAACCGCCGCCATGACGCCCAACTCATACGTTCATAAACCGCTCACGCCATTTCGTCGCGCGCTCGCGCGCTTCTCGCTTTCGGAAATGGCGAAGTACACCAAGCTCACACTCGGCATGTGGATTGGCTTCGCGATTCCCTATCACTACGGTTATCCCGATGCGGCCGTCGCGCTCGCCGGCTCGACCATGCTGACGCTCGCGCTCGGCAGTTCCATTTCGGCGGCGCGCGGCTATTTCTATAAGCGCGTGACGTCGAATCTGGTCGCCATGCCAATCGGCACATTGCTGATCTGGCTCACTGCGCCGCATCTCTGGCTGGGCGTTCTGCTGCTGCCGCTGGTGATCTTTACGATCGTGCGCATCAAGCCTTCGGTGTTCCAGATGACCAGCATCACCGTGCCGATGACACTCGTGCTCTACACCGGCGAACATATTCCGTTGCTCGAACAACGATTGATCGGCGTGGTGCTGGGCATGCTGCTCGGTTTCGTGATCCAGCAACTCGTGTTTCCGCCCGATCATGGTTATTGGGCCAACACGCTCGTCAACGAAGGCAATGAACGCGCGCTCAAACTACTCGACGATATCGCCAGCGGCACGCTCGATCATGCGCAGTTGCGCGCCTCGACCGCCGCGCTGCGTAAAGCGAGCAGCAATCTGAAAGAAGCGCACGATCTTCTCAAGGCCGATCTCGCGCAGTCGTGGGTGTCGCCGCATCTCGAACGCAATCGCGTGCGCGAGCCGTTGTTCTGGTGTTATCACGAACTGTTCGATTCGGTGGTCAACTTCCTGGAGACTTTCGACACCTTCAACGCGCAATTCGAAACGCTCAATACGCAATGGAAAGACGACTTTCGCCAGGGGCTCGCGCGGCTCGTCGAAGCGCATCGGCAACTTGCGCAAGTGGCCGATCTGCGCGTCGAGCGGCCGGAACTGATGATGCGGCCTTTGCCGATGTCCGCGCTGCATGCGCTGGTGGACGCGCTGCCCGCATCGGGCGTCTACACCAGCGTGTATCTGGGTCACCTCACGGGCTACGGCATTCTGCTTTCGCGTCTGAACGAAATGCATACCGAACATCTGGGCGATGCCATCCAGCAGAGCGCGACGCCTTGACGGCCTCGCTCCAGCAGCCGTTTTTCCGCACCTGCGCGGCAAAGAGAAAATTATTCTTCGAAGCCGGAAAGGCGGCGCCTAATTTGGAACCACTTTCTCCGGCCTGCCGCGTAGCATAGGTCCCCATTCCAGACGCAATCGGACAAGAAACAGAATGGGCGACACACTGCATTACTTCGACTACGCGGCCACGACGCCGGCCGACCCGCGCGTGATCGCGGCCATGTGCGAATGCCTCGGCATGGACGGCGCGTTCGGCAATCCGGCCTCCAGTTCGCACGCCGCGGGCGTGAAGGCACGCGGTCTCGTGGAGAAGGCGCGTGCGCAGGTGGCCGCGCTGATCGGTGCATCGGCCGATGAAATCGTCTGGACCTCGGGCGCGACCGAGTCGAACAATCTCGCCCTCAAGGGTTTTGCAGAAACCGCCGCGCGCCGCCATCTGGTCACGAGCTGCCTCGAACACAAGGCGATTCTCGACACCATGGCGAGCCTCGAACAGCGCGGCATGACGGTCAGCTACGTGCTCCCGGATGCCAGCGGCAACATCGGCGTGCAAGCCGTGAAAGCAGCCTTGCGCGCCGACACCGGCCTGGTTTCGCTGATGCTCGTGAACAACGAGATCGGCACGCTGACGGATATCGCCGCGATTGCGCCGCTCGTGCACGAAGCGGGCGCGCTGCTGCACGTGGATGCGGCGCAGGCACTCGGCAAGACGCCGATCGACGTGAAGGCGATGGGCATCGATCTGCTGTCGATGTCGGCGCACAAGGTCTATGGGCCCAAGGGCATCGGCGCACTGTACGTGAGCCGTGAAGCGGCCGCGCGCATTGCGCCGCAGATGCACGGCGGCGGCCACGAGCGCGGGCTGCGCTCGGGCACGCTGGCGACGCATCAGATCGTCGGCATGGGGGTGGCCTGCGCGCTGGCGTCGGAACAGATGGACGCCGATACGCAGCGTATCGCCGGCCTCGCGCAGCAACTGCTCGATGGTCTGCACGACTTGGACATCGTCACGCAGAACGCGCGCAACGCCCGCCGTATTCCGCACACGCTGAGCCTGACGATCGGCTCGAACGGCTTCTTCCCGTTCATGCTGGCCGCCGATCTGGCGGTGTCGTCGACTTCCGCGTGCAATTCGGCTTCGGGCGCGCCCTCGCATGTGCTCAGCGCAATCGGCTTGAACGCCGATGCCGCCAGCCGCACGCTGCGTTTCAGCCTCGGCCGTTACACCACGACGCAGGATGTCGACCATGCGATCGGCTGTATTCGCACGGTGGTTGCGCAATGTGCGCCTCGCGTGACGGCGTGAGCGCGTAGCAGCGCAAAAAGCCGCGTAAAGTAGCGGGCACGCGTGTGCCCCTCAGCGCCGCCAGGAGTATTCCCGGCGGCGCGCGTGTTTTGACGGGCGCATTGGCGACACTCTGCGAATGTGAGCGCACCGATGCCCGTATTTTCCGCTTCCCTTTCCACCTCGCTCTATACCGCCGATATCGGCGGCTCGTTCATGCGCCTCGCGGCCCACGCGCCCGACGGCACGCTCACGCTGCTCGCGAAGCAGCCGACGCCCGCGCACGACTGGCCGCAGTTTGCCGACACGCTCGCGTCGATGCTCGCAGCGCATGCGCATCTCGACACCGAACCGCAGCGCGCGCCGCTCGCGCTCTCCATCGCCGGGCTGATCGATCCGCTCGACGGCAAGGCGCTCTCCGCCAATATTCCCTGCATCACCGGGCGCAAGCTCGCTGGCGAACTCCGCGCGCGGCTCGGTCGTGAGGTGTTCGCGGCCAATGACGCCGATTGCCTCGCGCTCGCCGAAGCCGTTTCCGGTGCGGGCGCGGGCCATCGCGTGGTGTTCGCCGCCGTGCTGGGCACGGGCGTAGGCGGCGGTCTGGTCGCCGATGGCCGCTTGATACGCGGTGCGGGCGGCGTGACGGGCGAGTGGGGCCACGGGCCGATCGTGAGTACGCAGTGTTTCGTCGACGCAGAAGCGGGAGGCGAACGAACGCTCATCGCCGTGCCGCGTTTTGCGTGCGGCTGCGGCCAGACCGGCTGTGTCGATACGATTGGCGGTGCGCGCGGCATCGAGCGCCTGCATGCGCATCTGCATGGCGCGAACATCGAGAGCCGCACGATCCTCGCCGCGTGGTCGCAAGGCGACGCCGCTGCCATGCGCACGCTCGACGTCTGGCGCGAACTGGTCGCGGAGCCGCTTGCCGCGCTCGTCAACGTGACGGGTGCGTCGGTCGTGACGGTGGGCGGCGGGCTGGCATCGGCGGGCGCGCTGATCGGGCGGCTCGATCAAGCCGTGCGCGCGCGCGTGCTGTATCGGCGCGAACAGCCGCTGGTCGTGCCGGGCCGCTATCGCGAGGAAGGCGGTTTGATCGGCGCGGCGTGGCTCGCGCGCCACGCGTCATCCACGAATACGGAGCGAGTATCGCCATGACTGTTCTGCTCGAAGTTTGCGTCGATAGCGTCGATGGCCTGCAAGCGGCCATTGCGGGCGGCGCGGATCGCATCGAATTGTGTTCGGCGCTCGATCTTGGCGGGCTCACGCCGGTGCCGGGCCTGATCGCCGCGGCTGCGCGTGCGCCGGTGCCGGTCTACGCGATGATCCGCCCGCACGCCGCCTCGTTCGTCTGGACGCCCGCCGATGCCGCCGCGATGCTGGCGGACATCGACGCCATGCGCGCAGCGGGACTTGCGGGCGTGGTGCTCGGCGCGGCGCTGCCCGATGGCGCGCTCGACGTGGCCTTGCTGCAGGAACTGCGCGCGCGCTCGCATGGGCTTGGCGCCACGCTGCATCGCGTATTCGATCTCGTGCCCGATCCGGCGCGCGCACTGGAAGCGGCGATTTCGCTGGGCTTCGAGCGCATCCTCACTTCGGGCGGCTCGGCGCGTGCCGAGGCCGGTCTGGCAGCGCTTGGCGCACTCGCGCGCCAGGCGGCGGGCCGTATCGGCATCATGCCGGGCAGTGGCGTTTCGGCGGGCAACGTGGCGAGCATCGTGCAGGCCGTGGACGCGAGCGAAGTGCACGCCTCGTGTCGCGCGGCCTTCACCTGCGACGACAGCAAGGGCGTAGAACTGGGCTTTTTCCCGGCGCGCCAGGGCAAAACATCGGCGAACGCGGTGCGCTTGCTCAAGGACGCGCTCGCCGCGATCGGCTAAGGCTCGAGAAGCGAGCGCGCTTCAAGCTAAATGTCGATCACGAAATCGGCTGCGAATCGGCGGTGGGATTGCCCAGATCGTCGGTCGGCAGCCATTGCTGGTCGAACGCGGCCACATAGAGCGCCCATTGCGGTTGCCCGAGATCGACGAGCAGCGCGCCGTCCTGCCAGATGTCGTTGTGATCGTTGCTGTCGTTGCCCGGACGATGGATGAACGCGCCCTTCGAACCCTGGTTCATGTGGACGTCGTGCACGCCATCGCCTTCGCTATAGAAACGGCCGAACACGTAGACATCGTTGCCCGCCTGCTGCGCGCGCTGCAACAGTCGTTCTAGCGTGGCCACCGGTTCGACGGAGCTGGAGCCGTCCATCACGTCGCTGTCGCGCCATTTGCCGGTGTTGGCGAGAAAATCGCTGCGCTGGAAGTCGATGGCGGGCAACGCGGCCTGGCCCGTGAGGTTCTGCGAACCGGAGGCGGCGTCCTTGAGCGTTGCCAGAATCTCGTGACGGAAATCGAACAGCAGTTTGTATTTGAGCAAGTCGTCCGCGTCGGTGGTGCCGACGTTCACGGCGACGTCCCACTGCTCGCCCGCCACCGAAAGACCGAAGTGCAGATGGTATTGCACTTCATGCGGCCGCCGCGTCGACTTGAGTTGCGGCGCCGACACGATCTTGCCCTTCGCATAGCCATAGGGAAGCGACATCGTTCACGTCTCCACTAAAGAAACGCACCATCGTAGGCGTGTTGCGTGACAGTTTTGCTGCGGGCCAGCCGCGCGCCGGGTCTTATTGCGCCGCCCAGTCGGCCAGTGTGGCGACCGTATTCATATTGCGCGCCGTGCCGTCTTTCGCCGCAGCGATCTTGAGCTTCGACTTGCCGATGCCATCCGGGTAATACACGTAGATTTCGCGCTTTCCCAGCGCGCACTGTTCCGTGGCCTGGCCGCTTGCGCTATCGAGCGCATGCTTGTCTGGGGCGGCGTCGAGGAAAATCGCCACCGTGCGCTCGGGCGGCGCATCGGCGAACGGGTTATCGGCGAGGATGGCGGCCATTTCGGCGGCGGTGCGCAGCATCACGCCCACGGGCTTGCCCGCGTAGGCTTCCAGGCGCTGCTCGAGTTGCTTCCTGACGTTCGCGGCCGCGAGGCGAGTTTCGAACACCACGTTGCCGCTGGCGATATAGGTACGCACGTTGCTGAAGCCGAGCGCTTCGCACATCGCGCGCAATTCGGGCATGGGCAGTTTGCCGGTGCCACCGACGTTCACGGCACGCAGCAGGGCAATATAGATAGGCATCGGCGCATGATACGCGGATCGCCATCGGCATGTTTGCAGCGGTGCGCGCGGTATGATCGCAGCGCGCGGCGCGCCATTGGGGCACGGCCGCCCAGACACGGATTTCACGCATGAAGACGCTGTTGATCGTCTATCACACGATGACTGGAGGCACGCAGCAGATGGCCGAGGCGGCAGCCGCCGCCGCGCGCGCACAGGCCGACGAACAGCAGCTGACGATCCGCCTGCAGCGCGCCCACGAAACCCAGCCCGCCGATGTGCTCGCCGCCGATGGCTATCTGTTCGCCACGCCCGAAAATCTCGCGGCGATTTCCGGCCTCATGAAGGACTTTTTCGACCGCTGCTATTACACGGCGCTCGATCGTGTGAACGGCCGCCCCTATGTGGTGATGATCTGCGCGGGCAGCGACGGGCAGAACGCCTTGCGGCAGATCGAGCGTATCGCCACGGGCTGGCGGCTCAAGCCTGTGGCCGATGGTGTGATCGTCTGCACGCATGCCCAGACACCCGAGCGCATTCTCGCGCCGAAGACCATCGCCGCCGACGATCTCGCGCGCTGCGAGGAACTGGGCGCGGGACTCGCGGCGGGTCTGGTTCTAGGCGTGTTCTGATGCGGTTTTGGGCAGTGTTGTAAAGGATTGTCAGGGCTTGCGCGGCGGCGTCAACGCTGCAGCCAGGACGGCGTTTATGCGGGACGACCCCAAAGGCGGGTCATTCTCAATCCTTTCGCAACACGAAACGCCTATGAAACGCATCATCATCGCCAGCTTTGCCTTTTTCACCTGCGCCGCTGCCTTCGCGCAATCGCCCGCGCATCATCCGCATCACCACGGCAAGCATCACAACACCTACTACGCGCACCGCGCGCAGGCTCCGCGTCACGTCAGCCACACGAACGATTCGGTAGCCGACCGCGCCGAGCCGCTCGACACCGCGCATTTCAAGCCCTGATTCCCGTTAGCGCGAGTGCAGGACGCATGCGCATCCGAATACCAGGATAGGAGACGATGCGCATCTTCGATAATGCTCCGCTCAATCAGAAATGCAGGATGACGAATTAATGAGATCGAGCATGAATCTGCGATGGCGCTGCGCCGCCTGGACGCTCGTGCTGGCGGTGGGCGCGGTCCTGTCGGGGTGCGCGTTACGCGGCGGCACGGACGCATCGGTTTTCGCGACGGGTTGCAGCAAGGCGGTGGCGGGCTACTACTGCGTGCAACCCGGCGACACGCTGGAAAGCGTCGCCTTCGGCTTCGGCCGCAAGACGGAGGACCTGGCGCGCTGGAACGGCTTCGCGCCCAACACCACTTTGCTGATCGCGCAGATGTTGCGCGTCGCGCCGCCGGACTGGACCCGCGCACCGATCGAATCGATGCCGGCGCCGGGCGCTGCGGCGACTGCCGCGCCTGCCGCGCCTGCGTCCGGATCGCTGGCGACGGCCGACAGGTTCGTGTGGCCCGTCAGCGGCATGATCGTGCAGGAGTTCGGTACGGACGGCTCGCGCGGCATCGAAATCGCCGGGCGGGCGCGCCGATCAAGGCGGCTGCGGCGGGGCGAGTCGTCTACGCGGGCGGCGGCATCAAGTCCTATGGCCTGATGATCATCGTCAAACACGACGATGGCTACGTCACCGCCTATGGCAACAACCGCAAGCTGCTGGTGCGCGAGGGCGAGACCGTGCAGCAGGGCATGGCGATCGCCGAAATGGGCGCGCGCAGCGGCCGCCAGCCGCTGTTGCAGTTCGAGATGCGCGAAGGCAGTCACGCGGTCGATCCGCTTGCGCATCTGCCGGCGGGGTCGGGGCCGGTGTCGGAGTAAGCGGGCGCGGGCCGAGGTCAGCCGGCCGTCAAACTCGCATCCGCATGCGCGACTCGGTTGCGGCCCGCGCGTTTGGCCGCATAGAGCGCGGCATCGGCGGCTTCGATCAGCGTGTGCGGCGTGATGCACACGCTCGCGGCACCAACGGCCGCGCCACTCGTGGCGCATCCCGCGCTCACCGTGATCTGCCCGGTTGCGGCAGGCGCGGGAATCATCAGTTCGGCCACGGCGGCGCGGGCGCGTTCGGCGATTTCGCCGGCGCTCTGCGCATCGGTATCGGGCAACACGAGCGCGAATTCCTCGCCGCCATAACGCGCGACGAAGTCGCCCGCCCGCAGCGTGCGCGCCAGCGCACCGGCCACGGCGGCCAGACAGGCATCGCCGTGCAGATGCCCGTAGGCGTCGTTGTAGCGCTTGAAGTGATCGACGTCGATCATCACGAGCGAAAGCGGCAGCGTCTCCTGCGCCGCGCGCGCACAGGCCGCGCGGAATTGCATGTCGAAGTAGCTGCGGTTGAACACGCGCGTGAGCGCATCGCGCGCCGACGTGCGCACGAGCGACGCATGCGCTTCCGAAAGCTGCCGATACAGCGTCGTGACTTCCCACACCAGCACGCAGACCAGCACGCCCGGCGCGAGCATGCTGAACACGCGCGCGACGTACCAGCCCAGCGTGAAGCGCTCGATGCTCAGCGTGTTGAGCGCGGCATCGACGAAAGAAGCCAGCAGCGCCACGACGATCCACAAATCGAGTACCAGCCGCAGACGCCCTTTGAGCAGCACCACGGCGATGGCGGCGACATTGAGCGCACAGATCGCCAGACCGGCGAGATTCGCTGCGAGGCTGGTGCCGATACCCGCTCCGATACCCACAGGTTGCATCGGCATCGATGCAGCCGTGGAAGCGCGCCACGGCTCGGCGAGATCCATCTGCGTGACCAGCAGGCCGAGCAGGATGGCCACCGCCGCCGGTCCGGCGATCAGCAGCCAGCCGTGCGGTGTGCGCGCTTTCAGGGCGGTGGCCGCGACGGCATCGTCGGAGGCGCGCGTGCGCACGAGTTCCGCGACGATCACGAGCAGCGGAAAGCCCGCGTGCCAGAAGATCCACATCCACGCGGCGCTATGCGGGCCCGCGCCCAGCAGCCCGGTGCGCGTGAAGACGCCGGGAAACATCAACAGTTGCAGCGCGACGGCGATCGCCGTGAACGCATACGCGCCGCCGAGCGCGCCGAGCATCGGCAGCCGCGTGGCGGCAAAGCGCGCGCCCAGCAGAAACGCGGCGATGCCCGAGGTGGTGAAAACCGTGAGCGCGCACATCGGCATGAACGGCGCGACGGCGGGCAGCACGTCCTGTGCGCGTGGCGCGGCAAGCGCGAGCGTGAGCAATATCGCGAGCGCGCAGGCGCTGGCGATGAGCGCCTGTCTGCGTGTCGCCGGTCCTATCAGCAAGCCGTCCATGTTGGGCCTGTCGCGTGAGGTGCTGCGCGTGCGCAGCGTTGTTATCGATGTTTGCGATCGATACTGAGGGTGCTGCCGGACCTGCGCGTAGCGTGTGGCGTGTGCGTCGCGTGCGTGTGGCGTGTGTGCAATCGGCATATTGTGCGCCGATTCCGTCCGCATGGGCGCGCCTGTGAGCCGGGTTGCGCAAGCCTGGCGCACGTGCAGCGAGGTTGAGTTTCTATATCGAGCGCGCTACATTGGGGCGCGCTTCGGCACGCCGGGGCGATCCTCGTAACTTCCCTGTAAGGAGCCCGGATGGTGCAACGCGCAGCGCGCGAGAACCGCGAAGCTTTTGGGTGGTTCGCCGGGCGTCAGGGCGAGACCCGGCTCGGTGCATTGGCGTTGGCGCTGGCCATCGTGTCCGGTTTGCTGGCCTTGTTGCCGGGCGCGCGGGATTGGCCATTCGATGCGCGCTGGTGTGCCGTGCTGGCGAGCGCGAGCGTCTGCATTCTGATGGCGGTCATCGGTACGCGGCTTTATGCCGAACGGATCATCGATACGCCTGCTGCACGTGTGCCGATCTGGAAGACGCTGCTCGTTCTCGCGCATCTCGCTTTGCGGCGCGACGAGCGCAAAGCGGGTGACTCCCGCAACGCCGACGCCACCGACACCACCGATCTTCCCGATATCCCTGATCTGCAAGCGCGCCTGCGCGCCCTGCCGTGGCGTCCCTACGTGGTGCCGCTGCTCGCGCTGATATCGTCCGGGTTTGCGTTGCTGGCCTGGTTGCGTCCCGCCTATGTGCCCGATGAGCGCGCGGCGCAAGCGCCGCTGCTGGTTGCGGGCGCGTTCTGGCTGGCGTTGGCGTTCGGCGTGCTGCTTGTCGAGCGCATTCATGCGCAATACGGCAAAGGCTCGACGGCGGCTGCGGCGCTCGCGGCCTTGCTGCGCGTGCTGCTCGTCGCCGCGTTGGGCGCAGCAATCTCCACCGCATGGGGCGCTTTCGGCGGCGCGTCGCTCACGTGGCTCGTGCGCCTTGTCGCGGTCTTGAGCGGCGCAGTCGCGCTCGAACTGGCGGCACGCTCGGCCTGGACCTGGTTCAGCGCGCCGAACGACCGCAACGAACCGTGGTTCCTCTCCAGCGCCATCGCGCAGGCCTTGAGGGCGCATGCGCGTCCGCTCGCCTCGCTCGACGCGCAGCTGCGCGCGCGCTATGGCATCGACTTGCGCCAGAACTGGGCGCTGCAAAGCTTCGTGCGCCTTCTGCCCGGCACGCTTGCCGTGATGCTGCTGACGGGTTGGCTGCTCGGCGGCGTGACGATACTCGGCCCCGATCAGCGCGCGGTCTACGAACGCTTCGGCGCGCCTGTGGCCGTCTGGCAAGCGGGCCTGCACGTCGGCTTGCCCTGGCCGTTCGGCCGCGCCCGCGTGCTCGATAACGGCGCGATCCATCAACTGATCGTCTCGGGCAGCGCTGGCGACGATCCCGGCGCGAGCCAGCGCAGCGCACAGCCCATTGCCGCCGATGCCCGCACGCCCGCTCAACTCAACCGCCTCTGGGACGTCGCGCATCCGTGGGAAACCACCCAGGTGATTGCGGGCACGAGCGGCGATCAGCAGGCCTTCCAGATCGTCAGCGCCGATGTGCGGCTCGATTACCGCATCGGTCTGTCCGACGCGGCCGCGCGTGCCGCGCTCTACCGCACCGTCGATCTCGACCAGACCGTGCGCGCGATCGCCAACCGCGAAGTCGTGCGCTATCTCGCGTCGCGCACGCTGCCGGCCTTGCTCGACACACCGCAGACGGCGATGGCCGCGACGCTGCGCGGCGTCATCCAGCATGAACTCAATCAGGCTGTCGGCGGCATCGAGGTGGTGGCGGTCGTGATCGAAAGCGTGCATCCGCCGGCGGGCGCGGCGGCGGCGTATCACGGCGTCCAGGCCGCCCAGATTCGCGCCGATGCCAGTGTCGTACAGGCGCGCGGTTTTGCCGCCGCGACCGTGGGCGGCGCGCAGCAGCGTGCGATCGAGACCATCGCGCAAGGCAGCGCGAACGGCGCGGATGCACTCGCCGCTGCGCGCGTGCAACAGGCAAGCTTCGACGCCGATGTGATCGCGCAAGGTCTGGGCGGTCCCGCATTCGCTTTCGAGTACTACCTGCATGCGCTGAGCAAAGGCCTGCAGAACGCCAACCTGACCGTGATCGACGACCGGCTCGCGAGCGGCAATCGCGCGACCATCGATCTGCGCACGCTCACGCCCTCAACCGCGACAGGCGTGCGGCCGGCATGGTGAGCCATGACCTTAACGTGCGATGCGTGCGATGCGTGCGGCGATCATCGGCATCAATCTTGAACAGGGTGATTTGAACGTGAGCCTCTTACACGCGCACGGCGATGCGCACCATCATCACGGCCATTCGCATGGACATGCCCACGGTCATGTGCACGGCCAGCCCGGCGCGCCGGTGAACCGTCCGCGCTTTGCGTTGCGCGTGGCGCTCGCGGCGCTCTGCGTGATCGTCGCGCTCGTGGTGGCGAGTTTCGTGCAGGTGCGCGAGGGCGAGGCGGCCGTGGTCACGCGGTTCGGCGACCCGGTGCGCGTGCTGCTGCAACCGGGGCTGGCGTGGCGGCTGCCCGCGCCGATCGAAGCCGCCGTGCCCGTCGATCTGCGCTTGCACACGACGTCGAGCGGCCTGCAGGACGTCGGCACGCGCGATGGCCTGCGCATCATCGTGCAAGCCTATGTGGCGTGGCGCGTGCCCGCGAATGCCAACGACATCGGCCACTTCGTGCGCGCCGTGCGCAACGAGCCCGATGAAGCGGCGCGGCAGATCCGCTCGCTGGTGGGCTCCGCCTTGCAGACCACTTCGGCGGGCTTCGATCTCGCTTCGCTGGTCAACACCGATCCTTCGCAGGTGCGCATCGGCGCGTTCGAGGAAGCGCTGCGCCGTCAGGTCGACGCGCAGGTCTACGCGGCCTATGGCGTGCACGTGGTCCAGGTCGGGTTGGAGCGCCTGACGCTGCCCGCCGTCACGCTCGCCGCGACGGTCGAGCGCATGCGCGCCGAACGCGAGACCGTAGCCGCGCAGCGTACCGCCGAAGGCAACCGCCAGGCCGCGCAGATCCGCTCCGATGCCGACCGCGACGCGCGCGTGCTGATCGCCGACGCCAACGTGAAAGCCGCCGATATCGAAGCGCAATCGCGCAAGGACGCCGCCGCGATCTACGGCAAGAGCTACGCCGCCGATCCGCAGCTCTACACGATGCTGCGCTCGCTCGACACGCTCGGCTCGGTGGTCAACACGAACACCAACCTGATCCTGCGCACCGATGCCGCGCCGTTCCGCGCGCTCGTGCAAGGCCCGCCGGGCATGGGCGCGGCCGTCAACGGCCCGGTGGCGGCGTCCACGCGCAGTTCGGGCAAAAGCCGATGAGCGCGCCGCAATTTCAGCGCGACATGCAGCCCGCGCTCGGCCCCGGCGCGCAGACCGTGCGCCTGTCGTTCTGGTTCGTCGCCGTGCTGGCGGTGCTGGCGGCGCTTGGCTGGGCGACTTCGAATATCCGCCGCATTCCCGCCGATAGCAGCGCCGTGGTGACGCGCTTCGGCGCTTATGTGCGCGATCAGGGCGCGGGTCTGCTGGTGGCCTGGCCGCGTCCGTTCGAGGACGTGCTGCTGGTGCCCGGCAGCGAACGCGTGCTCGAACATCGCGTGATCGCGCTGGAACGCAATCCGCACGCGAGCGCCACGCTCGGGCTCGACACCGATGCCGAAGCCGGTTCCGGTTACGTGCTGACCGGCGATAACGGCGTGGTGCAACTGAGCGCGACGCTGTTCTATCGCGTGAGCGACCCTTATGCCTACGCCATGCAGCTCGAGCATCGCGATGCCGCGATCGAGCGCGTGGTGTCCGCCGCCGTGGTGGAAACGGCGGCGCAGCGCGATCTCGACGCGATCCTCGTTGCGCGTCCCGAAACGGTCGCCGCCGATCAACAGATGGCCGTGCGCCGCGAGCAGTTGCGCGGCGACCTTGCACGCGCGATCCAGCGGCATCTGGATGCGCTCGCCGCCGCGCATGCCGGGCTGGGCATCGAAGTCGCGCGGGTCGATGTGCAGAGCGCGTTTCCGGCATCGGCCATCGACGCCTTCAACGCCGTGCTGGGCTCGATGCAGAACGCGGAGCGCGATGTCGCGCTTGCCCGCACCGTCGCCGAAAAAACGCGCCAGGGCGCGCAGCAGAACGCCGA
Organism: Paraburkholderia sp. J69-1; assembly: GCF_905220255.1. Lineage (NCBI taxonomy): Bacteria > Pseudomonadati > Pseudomonadota > Betaproteobacteria > Burkholderiales > Burkholderiaceae > Paraburkholderia > Paraburkholderia sp. J69-1. Next base: position 224,557 of record NZ_CAJMZG010000014.1, read on the forward strand.
TCGCATCGTCCAGGACGCACAGGCCAACGCCGCCGAGCGCGTGGCCACGGCGCAATCGGAAACCTCGACGATCGTTCAGCTCGAAGCGGCGCTGGCGGAAAATCATGATCCGGGACTGGTCGCGCGCGCGTATCGCGACCGCGTGCAGGCGGTGCTGGCGAAGGCGGCGCGCGTGACGACGATCGATCCGAACGACGCATCGAGCCTCGTGTTGCCGGGGCGCGCACCATGACGACGCCCTGTGAAGCGGCCGATCAGGACGCGCATCTGCACGAAGCCGCCGAAGCTGCTGAAACCGACCAAGCCGCCGAAGTGCGCGACGAAAAGCACGACGCCGTCCACGCGATGTCTGCCGCCGAGCGCCGCGCGATCACGCGTCACACACTGCTCGCGCTGCTGGCGGGCGGCTTCCTGCTGCTCTCGCTCGCCTGGCCGTGGCTCTCGCCCGCAGGCGCGCGCGGCGACGCAACTGTCGCGCAACTGCTCGCCGCGCTCGCGTCGCTGATCGTCGCGCCGCCGGTGTTCGCGGGCGCGTGGCACAGCCTCAAATCGCCGAGCCTGCATGGCGTGACCGACCGCCTGATCGCGCTGGCGATGCTGGGCGCGTGGGCCGTCGGCGACATGACGACGGCGGCGTTGCTGCCCATCGTCATGACTTTCGGCCACGCGCTGGAGGAGCGCAGCGTGCTGGGCTCGCAGGAAGCGATCCGCGCGCTCGGGCGGCTGACTTCGGGCAAGGTGCGCCGCGTGAGCGAGTCGGGCGCGATCGAGGAAGTGGCTTACGAAGCGATCCGTCCCGGCGATTTCGTCGATGTGCTGCCCGGCGCGCGTATTCCCGCCGATGGCCTGGTGCGTCAAGGACGCTCCAGCATCGACAACGGTCCGATCACGGGCGAATCGCTGCCGCAGGACGCGGGCGAGGGCGCGAGCGTGTATGGCGGCGCGATCAATCTGGATGGGCCGCTGCGCGTGGAAATCACGCAGGTGGGCGAGGCGTCGACGCTCGGCAAGGTCATCGAACTGATGCAGCGCGCCGAGGCCGCCAAGCCGCCCATCACGCAGGCGCTCGAACGCTATATGGATGCATATCTCGCGCTCGTGCTGCTGATCGCGGCGATCGTCTGGTTCGTGAGCGCGAATGCGCAGGCGATGCTCGCGGTGATCGTCGCGGCTTGCCCGTGCGCGCTCGTGCTGGCGGCGCCATCGACTGCCATCGCCGGGATTGCGGCGGGCGCGCGGCGCGGCATCCTGTTTCGCAACACGGCGTTTCTCGACAAGATCGCCGAAATCGATTCGCTCGTGATCGACAAGACCGGCACGCTCACGCACGGTGAATTGCGCCTCACGCGCGCGTGCTGGCAGCCGGGCGCGGACGAAGCGCAGGCGCGCGAACTGGCGGCGCGGCTGGCGTTGAGCAGCGCGCATCCGGTGTGCCGTGCGCTCGCGCGCGAACGCGCACAGAGCACATTCGCTACGCTTGCGCCGCTGGCCGAAGCGCGCGAGTTGCGCGGCCTGGGCGTGATCGCGCCCACGCCCGAAGGCGTTGCCGTGCTCGGCCGCGCCGAACTGCTGGCGCAGCATGTGAGCGCATTGCCGCCCGCGCCCGCCGACATCGACGGTCCCAGCGCCGGGCTGGCGCTCGACGGCCGCCTGCTCGCCTGGTTCGGTTTCGACGATACTGTGCGGCCCGAAGCGCGCGGGGCGCTCGACGATCTGCGCGCGCTGGGCATGGCGCGCGAAGCGCTTGTGACCGGCGACCGCGAAAGCGTCGCGCGGCGGCTCGCGGGCGAACTCGGTATCGAGACGGTGGTGGCGCAGGCGCTGCCGCACGACAAGCTCGATTACGTGCTCGCCGAAATCGACGCGGGACATCATCCGCTCGTGGTGGGCGACGGCCTGAACGACGTGCTGGCGATCAAGGCGGGTTCGACCAGCGTGGCGATGGGCGAGCGCGGCATCGACATCGCCGTGGCTTCCGCCGACGTCGTGCTGCTCGCCGACGATCTGCGCCGTCTGCCCGACTGCATTCGCCTGGGCCGCGCGTGCCGGCGCATCGCCACGACCAACGCGGCGATCGGCCTTGCCTGGACGGTTGCCGTGATCGCGCTTGCGGCGCTGGGCGCGTTGAGCGCCGTGGCGAGCGCCATTCTTCATAACGTGGGCACGCTCATCGTGATCGCCAACGCGGGCCGCCTGCTGCGCCGCGACGACGGTGCGATCGGCGCCAAGCCCGATTCTTCCGCATGACACCCGATTCGATGAACACCACACCTACGCTGAGCGGTAAAACGGTCGAACTGCGCCCGCTGCGCGAAACCGATGCCACCGCGCTGATCGAAGCCGCCGCCGATGGCGAACTCTGGAACCTCAAGGTCACGGTCGTGCCGTCGCCTGCGACCGTCGACGCTTATATCGCCAAAGCGCTCGAAGGCGAGCGCGCGGGCACGGTCATGCCGTTTGCGATCGTGCAGCGTGAAAGCGGCCGCGTGGTGGGCAGCACGCGCTTCTGGAAGATCGACCGCGCGAATCGCAAACTGGAGATCGGCCACACGTGGCTGGCGGCATCGGCGCAGCGTTCGTCGATTAATACCGAGTCGAAATATCTGCTGCTCGCTTATGCGTTCGACACGCTCCAATGCGTGCGCGTGCAATTCACCACCGACGAACTCAACGAGAAATCGCGCGCGGCCATCTTGCGTCTGGGCGCCAGGCAGGAAGGCATCGTGCGCCACGAACGCATCATGCCCGATGGGCGCAAACGCAATTCGGTGCGCTTTAGCATCATCGACGATGAATGGCCGCAGGTGCGTGCAGGGCTCGAAGCGCGGCTTTTAGCCAGCTAGAAAAGACTCGCCTGACCGGAAATCAGCGTCTCGAATGCTTCGCGCAAAAACGGCAGGATGGCATCGGCTACAGGCTGCAACTGGCGTGTGAGATAGAAGGTGTAATCGGGCGGCGCGCTGAGCGTTTCGAGTGGTTCGGGGCCCACCGTCGTCATCACATAGCTGATCCAGCCGCCGTTCTGATATTGCAGAGGACGGCCTTTTGCGCGGTTGTATTCGTCGGCGACGCGCGCGGCGCGCACATGTGGCGGCACGTTGCGCTGATAGTCGCTCAAGGGCCGGCGCAGACGTTTGCGAAACACGAGTTGATCGTCGAATTCACCGGCAAGCGTGCGGCGCACGTAATCGCGCACGTAGTCTGCGTGCGGTTCGCGCACGAAAACGCGCCGGTAAAGCTCGCGCTGGAATTGCTGGGCGAGCGGCGTCCAGTCGGTGCGCACGGTTTCGAGGCCTTTGAATACCACTTCCTCGTCGCCGTCTTTCGCCAGCGACAGGCCCGCATAACGCTTCTTGCTGCCTTCTTCGGCGCCGCGCACCGTGGGCATCAGAAAGCGCGAATAATGACGCTCGAATTGCAGTTCGAGCGCGCTTTCCAGACCGAAGCGATTTTGCAGTTCCGCTTTCCACCATGCATTGACATGCGCGACCAGTTCGCGGCCCGTGCGCGTGGCGTCTTCTTCCGAATGTGCGCGCTTGAGCCAGACGAAGGTGGAATCGGTATCGCCGTAAATGACGTCGTAACCTTGCGCTTCGATCAGCGCGCGCGTCTGGCGCATGATTTCGTGGCCGCGCATCGTAATCGACGAAGCCAGACGCGGATCGAAAAAGCGGCAGCCCGTCGAGCCGAGCACGCCATAAAACGCGTTCATGATGATTTTCAGCGCCTGAGAAAGCGGCGCGTTCTTTTGCCGCTTGGCGGCTTCGCGTCCTTCCCAGACCTGGCGCACGATTTCGGGCAGGCAATGCATCGAGCGCGAGAAACGCGCGCCCAGAAAACCCGGCGCGGAATGTGTGTCGTCGGGTGCCTGCAAGCCTTCGATCAGGCCGACCGGATCGATCAGAAACGTGCGGATAATCGACGGATACAGGCTCTTGTAGTCGAGCACCAGCACGGAATCGTAGAGGCCGGGGCGCGAATCCATCACGAATCCGCCGGGACTATTCTCGCCCACGATATCGCCGAGATTGGGCGCGACATAACCTTGCCGATGCATTCGCGGCAGATAAAGATGCGTGAATGCCGCGACCGAACCGCCGCTGCGATCGACCGGCAAACCGGTCACGGATGCGCGCTCCAGCAAAAACGCAATCAACTCGGTTTTCGCGAAGATGCGCGTAACCAGTTCGCAATCCTTAAGGTTGTAGCGTGCGAGAGCGGGTTTATCTTCGTCGAAACGGCGCTGGATTTCGTCCATGCGCTGATACGGGTTATCGACCGCCTTGCCTTCGCCCAGCAGCGTGCGCGACACGTATTCGAGGCTGAACGACGGAAAGCTCCAGGTGGCCGAACGCAAGGCCTCGATACCGTCGATGATGAGCCGCCCGGCGGCCGCCGCGAAATAATGATTCTGATTGATGCTGTGCTCGCGCCATTCCATGACCGCGCCGCCGCGCCCGAGTTTGAGCGGCACGCCGTATTGCTGCGAATGCGCGTGCAATACGCGCAAATCGAATTGCACAAGATTCCAGCCGATGATGGCATCGGGATCATGCTGTGCCATCCAGGCGTTCAGACATTCGAGCATTTGCGCGCGGCTTTCGCAGTACGCGAGATCGAAATCGAGCGTGCCGGCCTCGCCATTTTCCGGCGCGAGCATATACACCTGGCGCTGGCCACAGCCTTCGAGCGCGATCGAATAGAGTTCGCCTTGCGCGCTGGTTTCGATATCGAGCGAAACGAGGCGTAGCGCTGGCCGGTATTCGCTGGCCGGTTTCATTTCTCCGTCGATCAGTACGCCCGCTTCATCCGGCGTGCCGCGAAAGAGCACGGGCGCGGTGATGAAACGCTCCATCATGTAACGGTCGGGCGGCTGGATATCGGCTTCGTAGATGTCCACGCCTGCTTTGTTCAGGCGTTTCGCTGCGCCCGTCAACTGGCGGTATTGCGGCGTATAGAGTCCGGCGATCGGGCGCTGGCGGAAGTCCTTGAGATCGAGCGCGCGCCACTCGGCGCCCTTTTCGCGTTCGAGCACGCGCTGCGCGGCTTCGCGTTGCGCGGCGGGCACGAAAGCCACCGAGTTTTGCGGGCGCAGGCGCAACTGCCGCGGACCATTGGGCGTGGCGAGCCAGAAATCGACTTCGGTATGCGTGGGGGTGTCGCGCCAATGGCGGGTCAGAATGAAGCCCGGCGTCAGGCCGGGTTGATGCTCGGTCACGATAGAGTTAGCGCTGGCCTGTCTGGACGAGCGCAATTGTACCGTTACGGCGTGCGCCGCCTGGCGCGCAGGCATTGAGTCTGTGATTTCCGGTGCATGACACGCGATCCCTCAAAACTTGCAAATCGGATTCAATCAGAACGGATCACCAGTGAAATTGCGCGAGCATTCAAGGCGCCGCCGATGTTTTGTCTGGAGAAAATCAAATGGTGTATCGGATTGCATTGATCTGCAGTTTCTAATGCATTAAAAAGCAGTTGAGGCGGCCGCGAGTTAGAGGACATGACCCCGCGCGCCGCTTTAAGTTTTGCGTCAATTTGCCTTACAACTGCAAGAAATAAACCCGTTCTGAATCGAATTGACTTCACCTGGGGTTTTCACCTAATTTTGTGTTGCACAAAATTGTTAAATTCATGCCTTAGAATCAAGTCTCTAATTGAGTTGCCGCGGTGATGTCAGCGGACACGACATTGCTGGACTGAGTGCTGATGGGTCGCATCGATTTGCGGCTTCCTATAGTCAATCTATTTAGCATTTCTAATCATGAGGCATAGCCGATGACCGAGCTAATCAACGATTTCGCATCCGATCATCTCCGGGCCCAATATCAGTCCGGCGTCGCGGCATTTTTCGCAGTGACGCAGCCCGCGTTCAAAAGCGTCGAAGCGATCGTCGCGTTGAATCTGCAGGCCGCGCGTGCGGTGCTGGCCGAAAACGAGGCGGCGCTCAAGGGCGCGCTGCAAACCACCAGCCCTGTCGAGCTTTTCACGCAGCAGGTGAACGCCTCGCAGCAGGCAGCGGCAAAGGCCTTGTCGTATGGTCGCCAGCTATTCGATATCGCTACGCACACGCAGTCCGAATGGACCCAGGCGGCTCAAGCCCAGAGCGAAGCGCAGCAGGAGCGCGTGAAAGCGGTGGCGGCGCGTTTCTCGCAGAATGCTCCGGCGAGTGCTACACCGTACCTGGCACCGTACGTCGCCGCATTTAATTCGACCTTCACCGCATTCGGCAATGCGGCTGAAACGATCCGTAATCTGACGCAGCAAAATATCGAAACGGCGCAAAATCGTTTTGATTCTATTGCTGCTAAAGCGATTCAGCAGCCCGCCACGCAGGAAGCTGCCGCCGAGATTCAACCCGCGAAATAACCGCTATTGCATCGCCATTCCATTCACGAAACGCAGGACAACACGCGGTTGCAATGCATGTGCGTTGCGCCGCGTCCACGACCTTGAAGCATTTAGAGTCCGGCGTTGAATCAATTCGCATTGCATTCACGTATGTTCCCTGTTTTGTCATCTTGATGTAACGGGATGCAGACACGCTTATTTCATATGTCGTGTACATGTCGTTGATGCGCCGTGTTCAAGTTTTTTTGTTGCAGTTACGCTAGCTGTCAATCAGGCAGCGACCAGGCAAGTCTCTTTAATGCAGGAAACG